>JBCECD010000080.1:0-7623 GCA_039206745.1 Bdellovibrio sp.
GTTCTCCAGTCATGTGCGCGTGCACGCTCACTTTGATCAGGTGCAAGGCCTGGCTGCGGGAAGCGTGGTCTCCCTTTCCGGCGTGACCGTCGGAAATGTCGAGAGCATCACCTTTCTCGAATCCAAAAACACCTTAGATGTTAAAATGAAAATCAACTCGGACTTTTTGCCCCGCATGCGCCAGGGCTCTCAAGTGGAGATCCGCACCCAAGGTGCCTTGGGCGATAAATTTATTTTCATCATTCCCGGCGACCCTCGCAATGACGTGGTCAAAGAGGGAGACATTCTCGAAGTAGCCCGTCCCACCGACTTGATTGGCATCATCTCTGAACGTGGCACCGAGACCAACAGAATCTTTGATATTCTTTCTGATCTGCAAAAGATCACTCACAGCATGAATGTCGACAATCGCATGGCCCGTATCATGGCTCATCTCGAAGTCGCCACTCAAAACCTGGCTCAGACCAGCAAAGACGCTCAACGCTTTTCCTCACAATTGGATCGTCAGGATACAGGTCTCAAATTACAACAGGCCATAGCCAAGCTGGACTCCGTGATGACTAAGATTGATAAAGGGCAGGGCACCCTCGGCGCCCTGATCAATGATCCCTCTGTACACAATCAGCTCAAGGCTCTTTTGGGCGGCGGGGCTCGTAAAGACCACGTGAAGTCTCTTCTTCGCACTTCTATTGAAAAAGAGACGGACTAAAAAAAATATTCAATCGTCATCTTGTTCCGGCACGATTTTTTGAATCATCTGCCGGAACTCCTGCTGATCTGAGCTCGGAACTTCCCGTCGGTCCAAGGTGAATTTGACAAGTCTCACAAATTTCTTTTCAAATTTTTGATTGATAGTATCGCGAATCGGATCGCGCATAAAAATCATCTGTTGCATCCAGGATGAGTTGCGCACCCAAACATACAGCACACCTCTTTGAAAACCCACCGGCTCCGCATGTTTGGCAATTGTCGGCCCGACAACCTCTTCCCACTTCGCCCACAGCTTCCAGCGCATAAATTGTTCCGACAAAGGCGAGCGGCCATTCTCGAACAGGCTTTGCAGCACTTCCGAGCCGAGAGAGAGTTTGCCTTTGGCTTTTTTACCGTTGGATTCCATATCCCAAGGTCTATCACAGTTTGGCCTTGAAAACAGCCAGGGCGCAGAGAGTCGTGGCACAGCAGAATTGCTATTTTCAGCAAGAATCTGTAGTAATGCCCGCATGACACCCATCCATCATGACAAGAAAATCACAGTGGTCGGAGCCGGCTTGGCTGGCTCTGAATGTGCCCTCCAGCTCGCCGACAAAGGCTTTCAAGTCGTTCTCTATGAAATGCGCTCACAAACCATGACCCCTGCTCACAAAACCGAAGGTTTTGCTGAGCTCGTGTGTTCCAATTCTTTTGGCAGCCTGGGCGAACACTCAGCACCGGGACAGCTGAAATGGGAAGCGCAAAAGCTGCACTCTCATATTCTGCAGGCGGCTTTTGCAGCTCAAGTTCCTGCAGGACAGGCTCTGGGCATGGACCGCGAAGTTTTTTCCCGCCTCATCACCGAAAAAATCCGCCAACATCCACGCATCGAAGTTCGCAATGAGGTGGTCACCTCTCTGGAGTCTCTCCCTCGTCCTACAGTCATTGCCACAGGTCCACTCACTCACGAAGGTTTAGCGGAAGAAATGCGCCGTCATTTTGGCGACGAGTTCCTCTACTTCTTCGATGCCATTGCACCCATCATCGACGCAGACTCCATCAACACCGAGATCGCCTGGAAAGCAGACCGCTATGACAAGGGCACCGGAGACTACTACAACTGTCCTCTCAACAAAGACGAGTACAACCACTTTATCGAGGAAATTCAAAAGGCTCGCAAAATCGAACCGAAGCATTTTGAAACCACAAATTTCTTCGAAGGCTGCATGCCTATTGAAGTCATGGTGGAACGCGGTCCCCAGACTCTGCGTTTCGGCCCGATGAAACCCATCGGTCTTGATGATCCTCGCACCGGTCGTTATCCCTACGCTGTCGTGCAATTACGTCAGGATAACAAAGAAGGCACTGCTTACAATATGGTCGGCTTTCAAACCCGCATGGCCTATGGCGAGCAAGAGCGCGTCTTCCGTCTGATTCCCGGCTTGGAAAAAGCGGAGTTCCTCAAGCTTGGCAGCATTCATCGCAATCTTTTCATCAACTCTCCGAAGCGCTTGAATCGCGATCTTTCCAGTAAATCAGATCCTTGGCTTTTTTTTGCGGGGCAAATCACCGGGGTTGAGGGGTATTTCGAATCCACTTGCACAGGTCTGATGGTCGCACGCTTTATAGAAGACAAAATTTTAGATCGCCCTTTTCAAGCGCCGCCACGTGCGAGTGCTTTCGGCTCACTTTTAGAAGCGATCACCGATCCGTCACGGGCGGAGCACTTTCAACCGACGAATATCAACTTTGGATTGTTGCCGCCTCTTGCTGAAAAAGAGCGCGACAAAGAGCTGCGCAAGAAAAAACAAATTCATGCAGCCCGCAGCTCTTTTACAGAGTGGGCCGGTCTCCCGTCGGAGCATCCACTTCTGGTTTAAAGTGTTGGCGGCAACGAGCCTCATAGGCATCGTGAGCTCCCACCAAAACCTGGCCTTCACCGCCCGCAGTTCTTTGCGTGCGGCTGGCCGTTGCTCCGCAAACCACGCAGACCGCATTCTGCTTAGTCACGTTCTCTGCAATGGCCATCAAAGCCGGCATCGGCTCGAAGGGCTTGCCTTGCCAATCGGTATCCAATCCCGCCACAATCACTCGCAAACCTCGAGCCGCCAGGTCTTGAACAACACGCACCAACTCCGATGAAAAAAATTGTCCTTCATCAATCCCGACAACCCGCGTGTCGGCCTGGAGATGATCCCAAGCTTCTTCAATATCATTTAAAGGTGTGGAGGCAATTGTCGTCAGATCGTGGGAAGTCACAGCCATATCGTGATAGCGTTTATCAATCACCGGTTTAAAAACCTGAATTTTCAATCGGGCAAACTCAGCTCTTCGCAAACGACGGATCAACTCTTCCGTTTTTCCGCTAAACATAGAGCCCACAATCACTTCAACCCATCCAGACATCGATTTACCCTCGCTTTTGAACAACCCCAAGACGATCCGGGAAAGCATTTGCTCTGTCAATTCTCACAAAAACTTAGAGTTTGCGTCACAATTATGAGGTTCTCCTTCTTTTCTAACGCCCTCCTGTAAGTCACTTCGGAAGCTGAATTATTTTCCAAAGTGACCACGAAAAACTGCACAGAGAGAGCCTTTTTCTCCATTTTACCTCGAAAAACACTGGTTAATACTTGCGCAAGCGGCGCGCCATCAGATACCAAGGCCGAACTTTATGGCAGTGATTTTAAGATTTCGACAGAAATTAACTCGTGTACTCCTGGCGGGGTGGGCGGGAGTCAGCACCGTGGGCATGAACGGCTGCGACGCTTTTTATTGGAGCGAGCAAGAGAGCCGAGCCCAGTTGCAAGCCAAAGAAGAACTCGTGGTTTTAACCACTCAAAGCCCTCTTATATATAATAAGCCCGCTCGAGGGGAACCCTTTGGTATTGACCATGATTTGATCCAGAACTTTGCTCAGCATTTTCAACTCAAAGTTCGCTATGTCGTACTGCCTGATGAAGACTCTGTGATCAGAGCTCTTTATAAAGGCGAAGGGGATATCGCAGCGGCTCGCCTCCGCACTCCTTCCAAAAACGGCGGTGTCTTAGTTGGTCCCGCCTATGAAGAAACTCATCTGAGCCTGTACTGTCATAAAAAACATCAAGTGCAAAACATCCAAGATCTGCGCGGTCGAAAAGTGGCTCTCCTGAATAAAGACAACTATGCCGGTTTGTCACAGCGACTGAATCAGCTCTCGCCAGAACTGCAAGTGCAGATTCTCACCCATACGAAAACGCAAGAGCTGATGAATGAAGTGGCCCTCCGACACAGCGACTGTGTGATTGCGGAGAATTTCAGCGGAGATTTCTACAGCCGCTATTACACTCAGATAGAAAAGATCGCTTCGCTGACAGATTCCTACTCTCTGAGCTGGCTGCTCACCCCGGACAATCAAAATCTTTTGCA
This sequence comes from Bdellovibrio sp., assembly GCA_039206745.1. Lineage (GTDB taxonomy): Bacteria > Bdellovibrionota > Bdellovibrionia > Bdellovibrionales > Bdellovibrionaceae > Bdellovibrio. Next base: position 4,099 of record JBCECD010000080.1, read on the forward strand.
ACTGATGCAGCTTTGGTATCAACAGGCTTCGCGCAATGACGAGATCATGCGCGTTCTCGATCGGTATAAAACCTATCTCTCACAACTCGATAAACGAGACATCGCAAAGTTCTTCCGCATGATTCGCTCGACTTTGCCAGAATATAAAAAGACTTTCAAAAAAGCTGCTGAAGCTCATCAGTTGCCTTGGCAACTGATCGCCTCCGTCGCTTATCAAGAATCTCACTGGAATCCCGACGCGCGCAGCTTTACCGGTGTGCTGGGCTTGATGCAATTGACCTCCGAAACAGCAAACTATGTGGGGATCGAAGACCGCACAAACCCCGAGCAAAGTATTTGGGGTGGCACTAAATATCTACGCTACTTATGGAATAAAATGCCTGCCGGTCTCAATCCTAAAGACCGTTTGGCTCTCACCTTGGCCGCTTACAATGTCGGGTGGGCTCATTTGAAGGATGCCCAGAAATTGGCAGAGAAAAAGGGACGAAATCCCTATTCCTGGCGCCATCTGCGTGAGGTGTTGCCTCTGCTTGCCGATCCTGATTATGCTGCGGAACTGGAATACGGCCCCGCACGAGGTTACGAGACCGTGGACTTTGTCGAGCGAGTGAAATCGTTCTACAATCTGATGAACTCCGCCAGCTAGAAGCCAGCGAAGCTTTTGAATCCTATTCTACCGTCACTGATTTAGCGAGATTGCGTGGCTGATCCACGTCGTAGCCCAAATTGCTCGCCAAATGATAAGCCATCAATTGCAATGGAATCACACTCAGCAAAGAGTTGGCTGTCCAATGAGCTTTAGGAATAGCCAGATAGTATTCACTGATAGCCCGCAATTTTTCATTATCCCCCGTCCCGATAGAAATCACCTTTCCACCGCGAGCACGAGCTTCCTCCAAATTGCTGATCGTTTTTTCATACAAGTGGTCCGACGGCGCCACCATCACAATGGCCATTCTCTCATCAATCAAAGCCAAAGGACCATGCTTCATTTCGCCGGCGGCATAACCCTCCGCATGCATGTAAGCCAGCTCTTTCAACTTCAAAGCTCCCTCCATAGCAATGGGGAAACTGGTGCCGCGACCCATATATAAAAATCCCCGGAAGAGTTTCAGCTTGGAAGCCGCCTCTTCAAAATACTTGTCGTAGGCCAGAACCCCTTCCATTTGACTTGGCAAAGCCAAGAGAGACTTCACTAATTCTTTTTCTTCAGCTTCCTTCATCGCACCCCGCACCCGGGCCAGAGCAATGGCAAAGCAGTTGATCACCGCCATAGTGCTGGTGAAAGCCTTCGTCGAAGCCACTCCAATTTCGGGACCTGAATTCATATAAAGATGACCATGGGCCTCACGATCAATCGTCGAGTTGCGCACATTGCAAATACTCAACGTGGTGGCCCCCCGCTCTTTAGCCATACGAATAGCAGCAAGTGTATCTGCCGTTTCTCCACTTTGTGAAATGGTTATCACCAACGTGCGCGGCGGAATCACAGGATTGCGATAACGGAACTCACTGGCAATATCGACCTCGACCGGGACCTGAGCCAATTGCTCAACAAGGTATTTCCCAACCATACCGGCATAATGACTGGTTCCACAGGCCACAATGAAAACACGTTCGATCTTTTGCAAGACCTCACTGCTCTTCTTCCAATCTTCTTCAGAATTAAGATTCTCCAAATTTTGCACAGAGGCTTCACCAAAACCCAGATTCTTCAGTGCCACTGTGAAAGTGTCAGGATTCACATGCGGTTCAATGGCCGCAGCAACAGCCCGTGGCTGCTCATAGATCTCTTTCAGCATATAATGAGCATAGCCCTGTTTTTCCACCATTTCCGGATTCCAGTTCAATTCCACTACTTTTTTCTGAATAGGAAATCCATTGGCCGAGAAGAACTTCACATCAGCCCCCTCAATCGAGGCGATCTCGCGGTCTTCCAAATAGACAAACTTTTTTGTGTATTGGATCAGAGCCTGCACATCGCTGGCGACAAAAACCTCTTTCTCAGCCAAACCCACCACGAGAGGAGGTCCGTCTTTAAAGGCCACCAAACGCTCGGGCTGCTGCTCCCACATCACCAAAATAGAAAAGGCCCCCCGCAGTTTATGCAAAACCATTTCGACAGCTTTAAAAAGGTCTTTACTCACTTCCACCTCATTGGCGATCAGATGAGCGACAAGTTCTGAATCCGTGTCCGAAGTGATGTCCGCACCCTGAGCAAGCAACTCTTCACGAATATCCAGATAGTTTTCAATGATGCCGTTGTGAACCAGGTTGATACCACGCACCTGATGAGGGTGGGCATTGCGCTCTGATGGTTTGCCATGAGTCGCCCAGCGTGTATGACCGATACCGATATGACCATCGAATTTTTCATGCCCTAGTTTTTCTTCGAGAGCTTTTAATTTACCCTGGGCACGAATGCGCTTGGTTTTCCCCTGATCCAGAATCGCGACACCCGCGCTGTCATAGCCCCGGTATTCCAATTTTTTTAAACCACTGATAATAATGTCTTTAGGATTCTGCGGCCCTAAATAGCCAACAATACCACACATGTTATACCTGCTCTTTTTCTTCCGTGGAGGCTGTCTTCACCACGTAATTTTCTTTCACAAATTGTTTACTGCGAGCGACAGCCAAAGCCTTCGCCGGAACATTTTTAGTAATCGTGGATCCCGAGCCAATCACCGCATCGTCGCCGATCTCAACAGGTGCAACAAACTGCGAGTCACTGCCGACAAAAACGCGATCACCAATTTTGGTTTTATATTTCTGGCGATCAGCCGCGTAGTTGCAGGTGATCGTTCCACATCCAATGTTCACCTCTTCACCGATCTCGGCATCACCCAAATAAGTCAGATGACCCGCTTTGGATTTCTTGCCAAAGCGCACTTTTTTCATCTCCACAAAGTTGCCCACATGAGCCTCTTCGCAAATCTCCGTGCCGGGACGCAGCCGCGCATACGGTCCCACCGAACATTTGTTGTGCAGGCGAACCGACTCGAGATAGCTGCCACCTCGCACTTGCACACTGTCACCAATTTCCGAATCTGAAATAAAACAATTGGATTCAATCACCGTGAAAGACCCTAAACGAGAACGCCCGCGAATGAACACATTGGGATAGAGAACAGTGCCGGCGCCGATCTCCACACTCTCTTCCACATAAACCGTGCGAGGGTCAATCATCAGCACTCCCTCTTCCATCAAACGCAGAGCCTTGCGTTTGAAAATCAAACGTGTGGCCTTCGCCAATTCCGCCTGATTGTTCACGCCAACCGCGACTTTGGGTGAGGCCGGCAGAGCTTGCACCTTGAGCTTGTCTTGAATACACAGACTGATCAGATCCGTGATATAGAATTCTTTTTTTGCATTGTTATTCTGGATTTGCGGGAGATACTCCGCCAAGACAGAGGCCTTCACCACATAGATGCCGGTGTTGATCTCACGAATTTTCAACGCTTCCGCCGAGGCATCTTTGGCTTCGACAATTTGCAAGACGCGGTTGTCATCGTCACAGATAAC
>JBCECD010000080.1:7633-8375 GCA_039206745.1 Bdellovibrio sp.
GTGACGAACAATACGGCCGAACTCACCAGGATTTTTCACGACAGCTGTCACCACCGCCAAATCACATTTTTCATCACGGAACGCGCGCAGAAAGTCGCGGATATCTGAGGCCTCGATCAGAGGATGATCTCCATTCATGATCACGACATCCCCTTCAATAGTTTCAGGCTTGGCACAGCGAACGGCATGAGCTGTGCCCAATTGCTCGTCTTGCGCATAGCAGGCCACGCCAAGAGGTTCCACAACTTGACGAACCAAGGTTTGACCGTGTCCCACCACAACGCGCACTTCTTGCGCGCCGGCTTGTTTGGAGGCGTGAATGACTTTTTCAATCATGGGCCGTCCCGCAACGGGATGGAGAACTTTGGGGAGAGGCGATTTCATGCGCGTTCCCTTTCCAGCGGCCAGAGCTATCACAGTCCATTTTTCAGAGGCTATACCTGACATTTGTAAACTTCCTTTTAAATGCTTTTCTTATCTGAAAAAAACAGGCTTAATGATCTCATGCAAGGAAAAATTTTTCACCAAAGTTCTTGGGCTCGCACCAGTCAGGGAACTCCTATAGAGCTGTATAAAAAAACACACACTCACAGCCCAGCTCCCATCCTGTTTATTGGCGGTGTGCATGGGGATGAACCCGAAGGTGTGCGTTTGGCTCAGGATCTCTTGCTCTGGTTGCAACAGGCTGAAACATCCTTGGCGGCATCCCTACGCTCCTGGATTCTCATCCCCTGTATCAATC
>JBCECD010000081.1:0-8365 GCA_039206745.1 Bdellovibrio sp.
CGTTTGGGCTCCACCACAGGTGTGGCATCCGCATCCTCACTGCCCTCATCGACCGACAGCGATTCCAGACTGGCATCCAAGAAATCCAAAAAATTGAATCCAGGCCGACGTTCTTCCTGGCTGAGCAGAGAAAGCACCTTCCACAAATTCGCCTCGCGCCGACCACTGGAGTCCATACGAATAGCATAATCAAAAAAACCCAACTGGATCAGAGCTTTCTTCAGAGTCCAAGATAACCCTTTGCTCTCACTCAAAACCAGCAGCTCACGCAATACCGAGAGAGGATGCTGTACCGACACACTCTTCAACGCCGCCTGAGCTTCCCACCAAAAAGAATGCTGCGAATGATGGCAATAAGTGATCAGCTCACTGTCACGGACTCTCAACCAAGGCGAGCGAAGCAGAGCCACAAAATTAGCATTATCATGAGGGTTCACTAAAAACCTCAAGAGAGCCAAAGCATCGAGGACCTCTCTTCTTTCGTAGAATCCACTGCCACTATGCAGCTGCAAAGGCACACCATACTCCTGCGCTATCTTTGCAACATCTTCCAAAGATTTATGTGTTCGTCCCAAAACGCAGATCTGTTCAGGACTGAGCCCCTCCTGCAAGAGCTCTTGGATGCGCGCGACCACCGTTAAAACCTCTGGAGAAGCTCCGTCTTCACTTTCTTCATTTGCAGCCTCTGCACGCAAGACCTGAACCACAGGATGCTCGACACCTGAGCCCTTCTTGTCTGGTCCCGGAGTCATCGCGGCAAACTGCGAGCTCAATCGAGTAAAATAATGATTGAAGAAATGCAGCACTTCGGGACTCGAGCGATAATTCACCAGTTGCTCTCGCACCTCCCCACCTTGAGCGGCTATTTCTGCCATTTTTTCCTGGAAGACTTCAGAGCGGGCTCCGCGGAATAAATAAATACTCTGCTGTGGGTCTCCCACCACAAACGCAGGACGTGCCCCGATCAGCTGGCGCAACAACTCTACTTGCACAGGGCTTGTATCCTGATACTCATCGACCATCCAGAAATCCCATTCTTCAGAGAATCTCTGCGCCGTCTCAGGATTATTTTTAAGAATCAGATAGGCCAGAGACTCCAAATCGCTCATGGCCAAGAGGCCCTGCTCCAGCTTGCTCTTTAAAAAATCCTCACGAAACAGTCGCGCCAGACGTTCAAACAGAGAGCAATTCCTCTCATGGCGCTGCCAAAAAGCGGGTCGATAGCGCGGCTCTTCGAGAAGCTTGTCAACACGTTCACGCAGCTCTTCTAATTCATCATGTAGAGAAGAGGAAAAGGGAGGTGTGGCTTTACGAAATTGCGGTTTACTCTGCGCAGACCACAGATTTTCGAGACGTTCGAAGAAGCTCTCCCATGGTTCATCCTTCTTCAGCGAAAAATCACCCAGAGCCGCCGCATAGGCCTGCCATTTTTCATGCGAAGCCTCGTGCTGAATCTCCGAAGTCACACGCTGCAAGCGACCAAAGATATCTCCAATGAGCTTCTTTGTCTCTCGCTCAAGCTCCACCGCAGAAATATATTGAAGCTCCGGTGTGATCAAACTCTGAGTGAAATATTCCAAAAGAGCGGCCTCTAAAACTTTAAAATCGTACTCTTCCAATAACTCCTGTAATTCAGCATCCGTAAGAAGATGCTGCCGTATCAGTTTGCGAGCTCCCCGGCGGATCTCTCCGTCAGCTAGAATTTTATAATCAGGAGTCAGTCCGGCATAAGAACCATAACGGGAGAGAAAAAGACTCAAAACACCGTGAATGGTGGAGATCTGAACTTGAGACTTCGCGCTGATATAATGAAACAGATCTTCGCGTTGCATTTCCAAGGCTTTGCCTAACAAACGCTCTTTCAGCTCCTGAGTGGCTTTTCGAGTGAAAGTCGTCACCACAATCCGCGGAAAGCGTCCCTGCTGAGATTTAAAGTCACTCGCATATTGCAAAAAGGTCTGAGTCAAAGTTGTGGTCTTACCAGCCCCGGCTCCCGCTCGCAGGATAATATTTTTTAATTCAGATGAGGGGCTCGACATTGTCTTCTCCATTCACAGGTCACACAGGTTTTGAAATCCGCAGGTCGCGCCTGGCACTCGCCATTTTTAATTCTTTCCAAAGTTGTCATCAAAATCTGACTGAACTCGATCAGGTATCTTTCTTTAGTTTCCAGGGTCGCATTTTTATCCCTCCGGGCAGGAAGCGAATAAAGCTCTCCCGCCCGATCTTCCAAACGGAAACCTTTGCGTTCAAATGTACGGAAGACATAATAGAACAACCCAATCACCTCACCTTGAACTTCAGCGATCAGACCTTTTTCCAAAACCCACATATAGAACAGCAATTGCAATTCTCTTTTTTTCAACCAAGAACCATGAGCAGAGATGCCTGCCGAGGAGCTCTTGTAATCCACAATGATAAAATCGCCTTCGCCGTTACCATCAATGCGGTCTATCTGACCGGAGATGCGAAAGCAGTGAGGCCTCTCCTCCTGAAGAATCTCTTCGGTCTCGGGATCGAGATAAAATTGAAATCGCTGCTCTCGCGCCACCGTCCGCGCTTTTTGAAACTCCTGACGCCATTTCTTTTCAAAATCCAAAAACCGCAGCCCTAACTGAATATGCTTTTTCAACAAAGGAGTCCACAGGCGTTCATCGGCAAAGATCAGCTTCTTCTCGATACGGATTCTTTCTAACAAAGCCTCCAGTTCACCGGAAGTCCAATCAAAGCGCATCGGCTCCACAGTTAAAACCTCAAAGAGAGCATGTGCCAATTTTCCACGGGTGCGATGATCCACATCGAGATCAACCTCGGGAAAGTCCTTCAGTTTAAAATATCTTTGAGCTGCAAAAATAAAAGGACATTCCAAAAAGTTTTCCAAAGCTGAAGCAGACAAGCCGGGCCACTCCGTCAAGTGCACAGGGCTGAATTCTTTTCGCCCCAAGTCCTGCTCCATTTGCTCTTCCATCTCGGACCGACGCCCTTGAGTCCAAGAACGCTCGGAAATCTCGGAGGCGTGTTGCAGCTCATCCCAGCGTGTCGCCTTGGGCAGCGTTAAAGCTTCATGCTCACCTTTCAAACTCATCCAGAAGTTCGACGGAGAGCACAGAGAGCCACTCAAGTCGGTCGCACCAAAGCTGTAGACATCCTGCACAGTCTCCATCTCCGCCAGCATCCGCAACTCAAACTCCAAATCATTTTGCTCCGGATTGTCCAGATAGAAACCAATATCCTTGGCTAAATCAAAATAATCTTGCCCCGACAGCAGAGTCCTGTTCGAAGAGCGCAGAGATTCATCTGTAAGCCCAAGAAACAACCGATACTTCACTCTTTCACTGTGAGCGGTCATGATCTTGGTGATGACAACACCGTCACTCACCCCTTTTTCCAGGACCTGCTCTTTCATCGCAACAATTGTTTCCAGATAACTCAGCCACTCCAGCCAATTCATTTTCGTGGTAGCCGTGGCATTCTGCAAAAGCTCTCGCAGAACCAATTGCACAACATCTGTATTGCCAAAACTCCAGCAATAAAGAGCTTGGGCAACAAACTCATCGCGCGTGACAAATCCAGTCCACTCCATCTGATTTTGAAAAATTCGCTGCACAATTTGATGGCGAGCCAGATCTTCATGGCCATAAAGACTTTTGAATAAAGCCTTGAATTCCTCATGGCGCAACTGTCTGGAATCTTCCGTCTCATACAAAGCAATTTCCAAATCAGAGGATGACAGCCGACCGCTCTTTGAACGCAAGAGGGCCATCCACCGAGTCACCGCAGGCAGACTTTGAATTTTATGCGACTGATCTTTTTGTACCGGAATTCCCTCTTCCTCGAGATAAGGTTGCAAGACAGGCCAATACATCTCAATGTCAGGAGCGATAATGGCGATCGCATCAGGATCAATACCCTTCTCCAACCATTCGCGCACTTGCCCCACTGCATGCTTGATTTCCGCCAGCATACCAGAAAATCTTAAGACCTCCTGGGTTTTGATAGCTTTTTGTTGCGAACGCAGCTCTTGAACATCGACACTTTGTGACTGCAAATCCTCATAAGGACGGAGAAGATACTGAAATTCACTTCTCCATGAAGGATGCGGCCTTAAAACGGTCACCTCCGCGGAACGCGCAAGGACACGCAACAATTCCGCCTCCACTCGTGAAATTTCTCCACCAAGATCAACCTTCAAAGAAGTCTGCCACACTTGTTCAAGCTCATTGAAGTTCTGCAGATAAGCGGTGATCCAATCCGCCGTGATCACCTGATGCTCCTGCAAAAGCTTGAGCGAGCAGAAACGGGCTCGTAAATACCACTCTCGCCAACGATCCCGAGACTCGGGGTGAGATGTAAACCATTCTTCCAAACGCTGTGTTCCCTCAGGATGAAATAAAATAGCTGCCATCTGATCTATGTAAGCAAAAAGAGTGTCCACCGCAGAGGAATTCACTCCCAAAACTTCGCTGTGCTCATCCATCAATGTACGCAGCAAAGAACGGGCAAAGGAGTCACTGACCAAACGCAGCCGTGGCTCCAAACGCTTTAATAAAATTTTCCAGAGATCACTGGCACGCAAAACAGACTCATCAACATATTGTCCATCGTGAGCTAACAAGCGCTGCTGCAATTCAAATTTGGTTCGCAGATCCGAAACCAACCATGTCTCTTGGCGAGGATTGTATTGAGCGAAGATCTCTTTCATCAGAGATCTGTTTTCATATGCGAGAATCTTAAGCATGATAAAGTTACCGGCGTTGTTTTAGTTTTCTTTTCTTACCGGTATTATCTGTGAAATTAAAGTTGGCATCAAAGCTTAAATCAATACTCAGACTCACCATATAACGGCGATCTCCACTCTGACCGGGATAAACTCCTGTTTCCTCTGCGTAACTTACAGCATCAAGATGTAAAATCAGAAAATTCACACCCGCTCCATAGGTGAGATAACCTTGGCTATAGCCAGCCCGCAAATCAATCATCGGCAAAGAGACCTCTGTTCCGAAATATAACTTTTTACCGATTTCAATATCGGACTGTAAAAGATGACGAGTCTCCATTCCCAGCTGCCAATCCAAACCTGGCAAATCCATACTGATACCCGCACCGAAACTTAAATTCTGCTCGATACGTGGTGGAGCCTCCAGTCCATCGGTTTTCGTGAACGCCGTGCTTCCCACATCCTCCCACACCACAGCAAATGTCGGCTTAAAAGGTGATGGCAACTCCGTCATCACGGCCACATCCAAACCATATCCCTGCCCGCGATTATCGAAGCTATCTCCAATATCCTCGATATTGTTGGCATCAGAGATCGTACTCAACCCCAACTCTTGAGTGGCTCCGCCCCAACGATTCACTCTCTTCACACTCATGCCCAAATAACTCTGAGGACCCAACGCAACAGCGCCCCCCAGATACACGGCCGAATCGTTGCGGAAGTAGGTTTCAAATTGCGGAAAAGCCGGATTGTGCAACACTGTCGAAACTTCTGCATCATTCAGATAACCAAACGAAAGATTGGCAATAGAGATGGCTGCCTTGGCACTGGCCTGAGCCCAGATTCTCTTTCCAAAAAACTGATTGAAAGTAGACGAGTCGTTAACATCTATATCCTGAATTTCAGAAAGACTGTCGATAGTGAATTCATTCGCTCCGCCGATTAAATTCATCAAAGTGATATCGAGGGCTGCCGTCTTACCCAACGCCGCAGGATTGTAGAAAACGGCTTCGGCATTGTTGACAAAAGGGATCAGCACACCGCCCATGCCTCGCGCGCGCACAGACCGGGAGCTCTCACTCAGCGATTGAGCCTGAACCGTACCTGTGAAAAAAAGAAGCACGAGCATTAAATACTTCATGGCACCGACAACCCCGGACAACAACTTGGTGTGATCATATCTGTTAAGTCACAAGTTCCAAATCCCATCATGGAACTCGAAATCATCCTGCGGAAAAGACGACGTATCTCCGGCGTCACCGCACTTTCCTGCACAATTGAACAATTGCCTGTCCCCAAAACTGATTCACAAGTTGAAAGGGCCGAGGTCAAACTGCCACCCGCTGTTCCCGAGGTGAGCTGTGCTCCCAGAACAGCGATGTTCTCAAAAATCAATCCCACTCCGGAGATGATCTTATTGACCTCACTGTCACTCAAACGCAAAGTGGAGTTGGAAGCCGTGCAGGAATTCCATCCCACATCCACAACGCCGTTACCCATCCCCCCATTGTCCGTATCAAATTTAGCATGAAGATGAGTCGACATCTTCGTCAATCCCAAAATGGCGGCAAACAGATTCTGATCTGCCGTCCGATTGACACTGCTACTTCCCAATCCCATAAGAGTGTTGAAAGCATTGTCACAAGAAGCCGTGTTCACAACCTTGCCGGCAAAAATCTGCAATGAAAACTCAAACATTTTTGTCGAGGTCACATTCTTAAGATTGCCAATTAAATCGAACAGGGAAATCCCGCACTTGCCACCATAGGCATACATCAAGGTCTCTTGCACTTCCGTTTGCGCCCGATACTCCGCTGAAAGTTGAGTTGTCAAAATATCAATAGCTTTATCCCATTCAAAGTCGTCTATATAGTTACGCGCATCCAAATAAAGAGCTTCATCCGTGTCGGTTTGGGCATACTCCGTCAACACGTTATTGGAGTCACAGGAACTTGTGACTGCCAGATTTAATATTAAGAAAAGAACCCAAAATACTCTCTTCATCTCACTTCCTAAAATCGAAGGGCGAATTTAACAGAGTAACGTCGATCTTCCTTAGGCTCATCGACAGTTCCCACTTCTTCACCGTAAGTGGCCATTTGCCACTGCAATCTTTCAGAGGCCCATTCAAAGCCCGCCGTCCAATATCTTTGATTATATCCCGCTCTTAAAAAGAGCGCGTCGCCAAAGTTCAACTCCAAACCTCCGTGAATCAGCTTGGCCTTATCCGGTTCATCTTGAGAAGTCAAAAGACCACGGTACTCCACAGTCCAAGCAGATCTGACATAATTGTTGTGAATCGGAAAAAGAGCCGCTCCCACATCAATATCCTGCTTTACCATGTTAGGCCGATCTGTCGTGTCCATACGGATTCCATGGGCCTGATCAAAAGAGGTATTGCCCACATCGCGCACCACCGCAGTCAGAGTAGGAATGAACTGCCAAGGAGCCGATAAGATCAGTCCCACATCTGTCGACAATCCCACACCTTCACTCGCAATACTGCTATAACCTAAAGGACCGGTCGCATTTAAAGCATCGTTATCAACCTCAATCCGATTGATCAATTTGGTGTTAAAGCCCAACTTCACACGCCCATCAAAAAAACGGAAGTTGAAACCCAATACAAAGGCCACATCATTGCGGTAATATGTATTTATTGTCTGACCATCCCCCGCCATCTCCGCATCCAACAAATAATTTCCATAGAGACCAATTCCAAAATTTCTTCCTACAAAAGAGGGAAAAACCTGAGCCTTGGCATGATAGTAAGCGCTGCGTTTTTTATCTAAAGCCGGCGCGACATCTTCTAAAGAGAACGGATTTGAAAAGCTGGATTCACTGTAAAGACCTTGAGTCTGATATCCCACTTCCAACTCAGGATCAAAGAAAGTCCCATAGAAATCCCGAAGCTTCCCCAATCCAGCTGGGTTCACGATAAGAGCTGTTTCATCATTGGTTACAGCGATGCAGGCACCGCCCATTCCTTGACAGCGAATGCTATTATAAAAACCACGGCGCTCTTGAGCCAAGGCGGAGCCGCCAAAGAGCCCACAGAGACTTAAAATTTCAAAGAGCGTGATCCATAAAATCCGTTTCATAGACACCTCGCAAAAAACTGACTTAACTTATATAAGTGTCTTATCGGACGAACATGGACTCATATTGAGACACTAAGACGAAATAAGGTCTTTGGCCGAGTCTGTATATTAGATCTCAGCAAGTTACTTAAGAGTCCTGGGGAACCGCCGATAGGGTATCCATCCGGAGGGGGTCCACATGAACTTTCAAAAATGGGCATTTGTCATGGCCGCCACTTTCTCTTCTCTTTTGATCGGTTGTGAAGGTGAGCAAACTGAAAAAGATATGATTGCAGAGGCTCAATTTTGCCTCGACGATGCCACCGATGCTGCCGCCGCGGATGTTTGCATGACTAAAATCGAGGGCCTAACTTCTTCTCAAGCTTATACTTTGCGTTGCGCTGCCGGCTTTATCGCTGCGGAAGTGACAAGCCCCGAAAAACTTTCCAGAGCTTTGAATGCCATCAGTGACAATCAAGGAACGAGCGTTCTACTTTCGACCTTGGCTTTCCCGACCAAAGCCCTAGCGGAGAAAACTTTCAATTCTTGCAATCTCTCAGGACAAAGC
>JBCECD010000082.1:0-8318 GCA_039206745.1 Bdellovibrio sp.
TCTTGGATGATCTGGTGAATGGAAATGCATCAGAAATGGCCGCGGCACAGGCTACTTTGGTTGATATCACTTCTTCCATTCAAACTGTTTACTCTGTCACTTGCGGTGGAAGCTCTTCTTCCGGTTCAGATATCTGCAAGCAGATCAATACAGCCGTGAGTCAAGCTGGAGTGGATATTCAAAGCACCGATCCTGCTGACCTTGTCGCTTTGGGTGTTAAACTTCTCGAAGAGTGGCAAAACTAAGAACCTATAAGATCATAAGCCCCCGAGACACAATCCCGAGGGCACTACTCCTCTTAAGAAAAGATGGAATACATAACAGACTAACTGTTTAAGAATTTGATCTTTCTATTGCACGCTCTAAAAATCCAAATTCAACCTGGCTGCATAGATTCGGTTTTCCACCGGAGTATTGCGAGTCCCGGCATCGTTGGCATAACTGACAAAATCCAAATTGAAAATTCCCAGCTCCGCAGATAAACCCGCAGTCCAAAAGCCTTGGTTGAGGCCGACACGATAATGTCCCTTCCACCAGGTGGCAACTGTCCAATCGAACTCAAAACCTATATGCAATCCTTTGCGCCAATTGAATTCTGGATGTCCCAAGTCACGCACATCCAAAACTCCTCGCCCACCAAAAATCCACACTGCGGGATACTCCCAACGGGAGCCGAGATCCAATACGCGATAAAGTTTTTCCGGAGTCCCATTTTGTTCCTCTTTGTTGAGCAGCTTCATAGACTGCCCAAATCCCAACTCCCCAACATTTCTCACGACAGCTCCAAAAGTAGGGCGAGCCAAGCGAAGCACAGACCAAAAGCTTTCATCAGGAATTTCCGGAGTCCACAAGATACCTATATCCGCATCCACTGTATAGCCCTCGAGAAGATCTTCATTCTTCACGATCTCATCACTGCTCGCCAGATCGACCGCACTGATGGGACGACTCATAAAACCACGATTGACAAATTTTCCGACCACGCCCCAGGACAAACGTCCATGTTGAATACCATGGAAGTCATCGCCATAACCCGCAGCCAAAGTGGTGTCCGCATAAACAGTGGCATTGATCGTGGGCCCAACCTGTTTGTGCATCGCCATTTCCACACTCACATCCATAGGAATGAACGCCACACCCCAGTTCGGTCGCACCCAGACTCCCTCCATGGGAGCAAGGCGCAGACCGAAAATATCACCGTAATGCCGCTCGATTAATTTCAAATATTCTGTCTGCTTATCCGTTTCACTGCGATTCGACTCTTCGATGTCATTGTATTCATCATAGAAGTCTTTGGCTCCCGGAGTCGCTCCCAAACTCAAAGATAAATTCACCTGCCCCTCTTCTCGTCGGGCCAAGCCAGCAGGATTATAAAACAGAGCACTGTAGTCGTCAGCAACAGCCACGAAAGCATCGCCCATACCGAGAGCACGAGGAGCCTGATAATGATGATGAATGGTCGTACTTATGCTTTCAGCCGCTTGACTGGCAGATCCCATCAACAATGGCAACAGTCCCGCCCAGATCAGAGATTTCCTGAATAACATATCGTCTCCTCCAAATTTCATTAACAATGATTGTAGACATAATTTATACTTTGTCTTATGCGACTTTCTATTCAGCTTCTTTTTTTGACTTTTGTCTTAGGCCCTGTCTTTTCACACTCGGCTCCACAGCCTAAGACAACTCTGGAATCCGCTCCCTTGGAAGATCAAGACGATCCTTCGTTAAAAAATATTGATCCTTATGCCAAAGCTCCCCCCACCTTTTGGCTAGGCCTCAGCATTGGTTATTCTGGTGGCAATTATCTCGAGAGAGATGAATATGAACAGGGACCTTTCTTCGCTCTCCGCTATATGCCTTTAGCAAAGGATGATCTGCCAACATGGGATTATCAAGTGGAAGTCACACAAGACAATCTGATCGGCCTCACTCTTGGGCACCGGTGGTATTGCTGCCGGCTCGATCCCTTCAATCCTTATGCGCGTCTTGCTGCGGCTACTTTTTTAGAAGGCTCCGGAGAGCTGGGAGGCTTTGTAGAAATCCGTCGCTGGCGCGCTCGAGCCGCCTTGGGCATGGGAGAAAAATTCATCTGGGAATTTGGCACCGGCTTGTCTGTAACTGGTCCTGATATCTACGCACAGTTTGGCTATAACTTTGCCTTTTAAAGTTGATTCAACCAGGCCACCAGTCGGAAGACTTCTGCTTTGAGGTGTTCTTCATCCCGATTATTTCTCACGACAAAGTCAGCTTGCTTTTCTTTTAAAGCAACCGGGATCTGTGCCGCCATTCTCATTTCAATTTCCTCTTCGCTCCACTGATGACGTCGTCGCAACCGCTCCTTCTGCTGCTCCAGAGTGCATGAGACCACGACAAGGGCATCGAACCTATTCTGAGCTTTCTTCTCAAACAACAAAGGGATGTCATAGAGAGCCAAGCGCAGCCCTTGATTTTTTAATTCCTCTCGGCGCGCTTGAACCTCCTGCTCGATGAGAGGATGAAGAATACTTTCTAAACGATTCAAAAGCTGTGGTTTGCCAAATACATCCTGTCCCAATTTGCGGCGATTCAGTGAGCCATCATCATTTACATACTCGACACCAAAAGCGTGAAGAATGGACCTTAGTCCGGGAGATCCCGGTCGCACCACTTCATGTGCGATTTGATCTGCATCAACAACCTGAAATCCAATTTCCCTTAGCATCCTGCTGACAGTGCTCTTTCCGCAAGCTATACCTCCGGTCAGTCCTACCCATTTCATTTCTGAATCTCCTTTAGGATTAGAGCCATTTTACCGATAGACTTTTCAAAGGGGAACTTTTTTTCATGTCGCAGTCGTCAGTAGAACAGTTTGGTAAATACATCCTCCTTGAGCGTCTTGCTGCCGGGGGCATGGCCGAAGTGTATCTTTCTAAATCCACAGGTGCCGTGGGCGTGAATAAGTTCGTCGCGATCAAACGGATTTTACCTCAGTATTCAGATCATCAAGAGTTCATCGACATGTTCAAAGAGGAAGCGAAAATCGCTGTGAACCTCAATCACGGGAACGTGGTCTCCATCTATGATTTCGGAGTGGAGCGCGGGCAGTTCTTCCTGGTGATGGAATATGTTGAAGGGCGCAATCTTCGCCAGATTCTGAACGAGCTTAAAAAATCAAACACCCAATTCACGACAGAACAGATCATTTATATTGTAAAAGAAGTGGCCGCAGGCCTGGATCATGCTCATCGCTGTATTGATGGCACGACAGGCAAGCCTCTCAACATCGTCCATCGTGATATGAGTCCACAAAACATCATGGTGAGCTTTGAAGGCGAAGTTAAAATCATCGACTTCGGTATTGCGAAAGCCGAAACCCAACTCGAAGCCACCAAAGCGGGAACACTCAAAGGTAAATATGGTTACATGAGTCCCGAACAAGCCGACGGACAACCTATTGACCCTCGCACTGATATTTTCTCTTTGGGGATTGTCCTCTGGGAACTGTTAGCAAATGATCGCCTGTTCACTTCTAACAGTGAAGCCGCAATCTTACGCAAAATTCGTGAGTGCCAAGTGCCTTCGATCCGCAAGATCAATCCTTCCATTCCTCCGGAATTGGAAAGAATTGTGAATAAGGCTTTGGCAAAAGATAAGAGCTTGCGCTATCAAACAGCGGCGGCCTTAAATCGTGATCTGAATCGTTTCTTGAACACTCAGTATCCTGATTTTTCTCCCCATGACTTTAGCGTCTTCATGAAGAACTCCTTCTCGGCGTTGTTCTTGGATCAACGTCGCAAGTTGGTGGAGTTCGCAAAAGTTCAAGGCTCAACAGCCTCCTCGGAAGAAAAAACCGTTATCACGCAAAGAGATATGCGCGCTCCTCTTCCTCCCTCTATTGAGGACGAAGAAGATAACAAGCTGAAGATCGACACCTCGACAGATATTCGCGTGAATCTGGATGAACTGAAATCTCCAAATAAGGACGGGAAAAGTTCTCAAACGCGCACGGGTCTGACACAAACTCTGATCACGGGAACACAGAACTCAGGAGGACGCCCCCTTCCTGGAAACACTTCTTTGGGGCGAGCTCCGGCCAGTGTTGGTTTGGGATCTTCATTAGAGAAGATGACGGGCGTTGCCATGAGAGCTGTGATGGCCCTTATTGTTCTCGTTGGTGGTTGGTGGGCCTATAGCAATTACTTTACAAAGTCTTCTTCTTCGGCTCCCTCCTCTTCACCTATCAGCTTTAAGCCGATCCTCCCTCGTCCAGCGGAACCGACTCAGCAAATTGATATGGCGGCCACTTCTCCCGAATACACAGTTACGATTTATAGCGTGCCTTCACGCGCGCGTGTGATTATCGACGGCGTGGACACGAGAGAGTACACTCCTTACCGCAAGACGGTGAAAGCCAACACGCCTTTCAATCTCCGTTTGGTTCGCGAGGAGTATAACGATCTGGTGACAACCATCACTCCGACTTATGAAGCTTATTCCTTTACCGGAACAATGCAGCGCTTGAGTCGAGTGGCTTCTGTCTTTATTAATATTGCTAACGGCGGGGCCAATCCTGAACTGCGCATTGCCGGCGTACCTGTCGAGATCAAACCTTCCGGCAGTCCTTACTTCATTCAAGCTGAAGTCAGTGTTAAAATTCAGGCTTACAACAGGATTACTGGTCTCTCAGCAGAAACCACTGTTAAAATACCTGCCAACAAGAAAGACAAGGTCGAGCTGTACTTAAAATAAACTTCTGGAGCCTGCATCATGAATCAATCAACCACCTTGGGACACTCCATACTCTCTATGTCGCGGCGAAATCCGGAGAACATTGCTGTTCAATTTAAAAGCAACGAGCAGTGGCAAAAAAAAAGTTGGAGCGAATACTACCAAGATATTGAAACTGCCGGCGCCGCTCTGCTTGCTCTCGGTATCCGTCCTGGTGATCGTGTTGCTATCATGGCGAACACTCGTTATGAATGGTCTGTGATGGACTTGGGTATTTTCGGTGTCAAAGCCATCACAGTTCCGATTTATCAGAACAACACGCCTGAAGATGTTGAGTATATTCTCAATAACAGCGGCGCTCGCCTGCTTATCTGTGAAACTCGGGGCCCACTGAAAATATTTGAATCTGTTAAGGCTCAATGTCCTCTTATTGAACAAGTCATCGTCTTCGAAGACAAGTGCCCACAAAAAGAAGTGCTCACCTGGAGTCTCTTTTTAGAAAAAGGGCGCACCTACCTGAAAGAACATCCGCAATCCTATCGCGCGCTCTGTGAAACCCTTGTTCCTGAAGATACGGCGACCATTCTTTATACCTCAGGAACAACGGGACGCCCCAAAGGTGTGGTACTCACGCATTTGCAAGCTCTCAGTGAGGTCTCTGAAGGCTTCACTCTTTGTGGTGTTACGGAGAAAGATATTTCTCTCTCTTTCTTACCCTACGCTCATATCTTGGGCCGCATCGAGCATTGGGGGCATCTGTATATTGGCAGCACACTGGCTTTTGCTGAAAGTCTGGAGAAAGTGCGTGGGAATTTATTGGAGATCCGCCCGACTTACATGGTCTCTGTGCCTCGTATCTTTGAAAAAATTTATGCGGCGATTTGGGCTCAGGTGCAAACTCAATATCTGAAGTTAAAAGTCTTTAAGTGGGCTGTTGAGATTGGGAAAAAAGTGGGTCACTACAAAATGAGTGGTCAGGTTCTGCCCCTGGATCTTTTGCTTCAATATGAGTTGGCGCAAAAGCTGGTTTTAAATAAAATCAACGAGGCCTTTGGGGGACGTTTGCGTTTTGCTATCAGTGGCGGCGCGCCTTTGTCTCAGGATATTTCCCTCTTTTTCCATGCTGCGGGAATTCTCGTGTTGGAGGGCTATGGCTTGACTGAGACCACGGCAGCGATCACTGTGAACACTCCTTTTAACTATCGTTTCGGCAGTGTAGGCCGTCCTATTGGAGAAGTGCAGGTTAAGATCGCCGCTGATGGGGAGATTCTCATCAAGAGCGACAAAGTCATGAAAGAATATTACAACGATCCTGCTGCAACCGCAGAGGTTTTTTCTGATGGCTGGTTTCATACTGGCGATATCGGAGAGCTCTTGCCGGGAGGTGATCTGAAGATCACGGATCGTAAAAAAGATCTGATCAAAACAGCTGGTGGAAAATACGTAGCACCTCAACGCCTGGAAGGTTTGTTACAGCTTTCCCCTTACATTGCCAACGTTCTCATTCACGGCGATCAAAAAAAATATATTGTGGCTCTAGTGACATTGGATCGCCCGACGGTGCTCAAGGCCGCTAAGGAAAAAAACCTCGACACTTCCGATTGGCCGGCATTACTCCACACCCCCTTCGTTCAGGACTTAATCAGAAAGGCCGTGGCGGAAACCAACTCCCAGCTCGCCAGCTACGAAAGCATTAAACGCTACCTCATTCTCCCCGTCGAATTCACCGTCGAAGGCGGCGAACTCACCCCTTCCATGAAGGTCAAACGCAAAGTCCTGGACCAACGCTACAAAAAAGAAATCACCGCCCTCTACCAGTAATAGGGAAAAGGTGCCTGGTGATTTTTCTCGCCGTCGGAGGACGGAGATGAATACTTTCAGCAGGTTACCTTAGTTTTAGCAGGTCCGGATGACGAATTGACGCACTATAGGCGTAAAAAATCACCAGGCACCTTTAGAAGTATTTTTTTCTTTGGGAGGAGGGGAGGATTTTTAGCATGTCGCGGTATTTGGCCACGGTTCTGCGGGCTATTTGGATGCCGTCTGCTTTGAGCATATCCACGATTTTTTGATCGGAAAGAGGACTTTTGGGGTCTTCTTTTGAGACCAAATCGCGGATTTTGATTTTTACAGACTCGCTGGCTAGAGCGTCACCATCTGAAGAGCTGATGCCTGAGTTGAAGAAATATTTCAGCTCGTAAATACCTTGTGGAGTGTGCACATATTTTGCCGTGGTCACACGACTGACTGTTGATTCGTGCATACCAATGTCGTTGGCAATATCGCGCAAGACCATGGGCTTTAAAAACTCGGAGCCTCTTTCAAAGAAGTCACGTTGATGTTTTACAATGGACTCCGCCACCTTGTAAATCGTGCGCTGACGTTGATGGATGGACTTGATCAACCACACTGCCGAACGCAGTTTTTCCTGGATATAGTCCTGAGTCTGATCTCCACTCTTTCCACCCTTTAAAACATTTTTGTAGAAGTTCGAAATCTTCAAACGAGGCAAACCGTCCTCATTCAAAGAAACCACATAATCGTCTCCCACCTTGTACACATAAACATCCGGTGTGACATAGTGAGTGTCACCGCTGACAAAAGCCCTTCCCGGCTTCGGATCCATGGCGTAAATGATTTTGCAGATCTCAATAATGTCCTGAACATCGCGATGCAAAGCCTTGGCAATAGCTTCGTAGTTTTTCTTTTCCAGATCTTTCAGATGATTGGTGATCAAATTCACCAAATCATGCGTGTCCTCTTCCAAATGCTTGGCCTGAATCAAAAGACACTCTTTTAAATCTCGAGCACCCACACCCGGAGGATCAAACTCATGAATCAAGCTTAAAGTGTCCTCGAGCAAACCCAGGTCCATCTTCTCTTCCTCAGCCAACTGTTGCAGCGGAGTCTTCAGATAGCCATCGTCATCAATAGCACCAATCAGAATATCCGCCGCCATCTCCTCTTCTTCAGAGAAGCCGTTCATTTTCACCTGCCAGTAAAGATGGTCATGCAGCGTCTGAGAAGCCGTGATGACATTCTCATAATTCATGATCTCTTCAGAACCCGCCATTCCGGACTGCGGTGGCTTTTGGTTCGCTTCAATATAGGATTCCCACTCAAACTCATCTTGCTTTTGCGGATCTTGCACATTGTGATCGGGGGCTTCCGTGTGCTCCACTTCGTGAGCCGCTTCCTTGGTGCGCTGAAGGTCTTCTTCCTTCAACATCTCAGCTTCCTCGAGAATGGGGTTTTCTTCCAGCTCCGCACGGACAGCCGATTCCAATTCCATGCGCGACATTTGCAGCAGCTTGATCGCCTGCTGCAACTGTGGAGTGATGACCAAAGACTGGCTCAAGTTCATCGTCTGTCTCAGAGCCATTAACTTACCCCTTTTGCTAGAACCTCAGAATCGTGCATTCAACGTCCTAAAGTTTGAAGTTTTCACCCAGATAAAATTTGCGGGCCACTTCAGAATTCGCGATTTCATTAGAACTTCCGCTAACCTGAATCTTCCCATCCTTCAATATATAAGCATAATCGCAAATTCCCAAAGTCTCACGCACGTTGTGATCCGTAATCAAAACTCCTATACCTTTGGCCTTAAG
>JBCECD010000083.1:0-2423 GCA_039206745.1 Bdellovibrio sp.
AGTTTGTCCACAGCTTTACGCGGCGCTACTTTAAAAAGTCTTTTAAAATAGGAGCAAAATCTATAAGCTCCTAGGTCTATGGATCCAGACCCCGCCCCGAAAAATAATATGCAGGGAGATTTCTCCCTATGACCGAACTTCTTATCATCGTCCTCTGTCTTTTTTTGAATATGCTTCTGTCCGGCTCAGAAATGGCTTTTGTGACAGTCAGCAAACAGCAACTCAAAAGATTGGCGACCACTCATAAAAGCGCTCGTATCATTTTGAAGCTTAAAGAAAACCCCGAACGCACCCTGTCTGTTATTCAGATTGGGATCACATTGGTCGGCGCTGTCGCCGCCGCCGTGGGGGGTGCCGGAGCAGAAGAAGCTTTCAGCCCCTATTTAATGGAGAAATTCAAAATCACAGAGGCTACTGCCGAAGCTTTGGCCATTGCCCTTGTGGTTTTGCCAATCTCTTATTTAAGTGTGGTGATTGGGGAATTGGTTCCCAAGACTTTAGCTCTGCGCAATCCTTTGAATATCGCCCTTTGGGCAGCTCAGGGTTTGCGCATTGGCGATAAACTGCTCTCCCCTGCCGTCACCATTCTCGAAAAGTCGACACACCTGATGCTGAAAGTGTTCAGCTTAGGCTCAGGGAAAGATGCTCATCCTGAACACCATGATATTGCGATTGAGGATTTACCTCAACAAACCAAGCAGTATGTCGTCAATATCGTCAGCGCCGACAAAAAAGCGGCGCGCGATGTGATGCTGCCATGGAAAGAAGTGATCTATGTGCGCCGTACAGACTCTTTAGAGGATGTGGAAACGATCATTATGAATTCGCGCCACACCCGCCTGCCCGTCCTGGATGGCGAGGATGTGATCGGTCTGATCAACACCAAAGAGTTTTTGACAGCTCGTCGCTATGAAAATACAGACTGGCAGGGCTTCATCCGCCCTATTTTGAAATTCAAATCCTTCGAACCTCTGTTCAAAATTCTTCTCAAGATGCAGGAGCAAAAGTCCCATCTTGCCGTCATCTATGAGCGCACAAATTATGCAGGTATTGTGACCATGGAGGATATCTTTGAGGAGATCATCGGCGATGTCTTCGATGAAGACGATGATGGCCTGATGAAAAAGATCTTAGCCTCGAAGTCTCGCCGTCGTCCGGGCTAGATCCCTCTGGTTAGAATCCAGCAGTCTTCCTAAGCATCACAACTCCCAGAGAACACAGGCCACTTATAAAGAGTTAAAAAATAAAGGAGAGGACAGCCTCTCCTTTATTTTTTATTATCATATAAATCAGATTCGCTCTCGAGCCTTAGATCACCTTGTTGGCATGATATTGCTCTTCTGAGAAATCATCCACCAAGATCGAGTCGTAGCGAACGGCATCGGACTCCTGCAATAATTTGAGTTCTTCAACAGAGATCACGTTGCGACTGCGCGCTTCGTCGAGTAACAAATGAGTTTTCTTCTTCGGCAAAACACCTTCGCGAATCGCCTTTTTAATCTTTTTCTCCGCCGCTTCAGCTTGCAAAGTCACAGAGAACGCATACTCCAGGCGGGCCAATTGCTGCTTGCGATCAGTGGGCATATAAATACCATCTGTCAAACGATCGCGGATACCGCCCTCTTTCATCATGGCCGAAGCAATGGCATGAGACCAACCATCCGAAGCCTGAGAACCAATAGAGTTGATCCGTGACCAAGCTCCCAACCAACCTTTGAAGAACCAACGGAAACCGGGGATTTTCAAGTTGTCGAAGAGACCATCAAAACCTTTTTGAATCTCAGCCATGCACAATTTCAAATTGTAATGTACAAATGGAAGATCCTCTTCACGACGTCCTTCCGCCTCGAAACGACGAAGAATGGAGGTCGCAATATACATATGAGCTAAAATATCAGCAAAGCGACCCGTGATCTTTTCACGCAATTTCAAAGAACCACCAAGAACACCCATCGCCACGTCTGACAACAGAGCGAACGTCGCCGAAGTCCAGGACAGACGACGGAAGTAGATCTTCATTTGCGGATGGCACTCTGGAGCTGCCGCCAAATAACCACGCGAACAGGACAGAACAATCGCACGGCATGTGTTGCGCACAATATGTCCGATATGACCGAAGAAGGCCTTATCAAATCCTTTCAAGTCATTAGCTTCATAGGCTTTGACTTCAGAATAAGCGAATGGATGCGCGCGCAGAGCTCCCTGACCAAAGATGATCAAAGTACGAGTCATGATATTCGCACCTTCCACAGTGATTCCGATAGGTGTGGCAATATAAATCTCAGCCAAGAGATTGCGTGGCCCCATAGAGATGCCCGCTCCACCCATGATATCCATGGCGTCGTTAATCCCTTTGCGTCCCATCTCTGTCGAATAGTATTTTTGCATTGCCGTGATCACACCCGGCTTGATGCCCTTATCGA
>JBCECD010000083.1:2433-8070 GCA_039206745.1 Bdellovibrio sp.
GCATAGGTCACGGCTCCAATGCGTGCTAACGGTTCTTCCACACCTTCGAATTTTCCAATGGAAACTCCGAATTGACGGCGAATCACTGCATGAGCTGAAGTCACACGTGCCGCCAACTTCGCTCCACCTGTTGATTGAGCCGGCAAAGAGATTCCGCGTCCCGCTGCCAAACACTCCATCAACATCATCCAGCCTTTTCCGGCTCCACCAAGACCGCCGACGATCGCATCTTCCGCAACCACCACAACATCTTTACCTTGAGTAGGACAATTGTAGAAAGCCGTATTCAAAGGATCATGGCGACGTCCTAAAACCACACCCGCAGTGCCCGCAGGAATCAAAGCACAAGTGATGCCGACATCCTCGCCCTTACCCAAAAGATTTTCAGGGTCGCGCAAACGGAAAGCCAAACCAATCACTGAAGAAATAGCCGCCAAAGTGATCCAGCGCTTGTTCCAATTCAAACGAATGCAAATCTTGCCATTCGCATCCTTGAACAAGACACCTGTCGAGCTGATCGCGCCGGCATCAGATCCCGCCATAGGCTCTGTCAAACCAAAACAAGGGATCTCCGTCCCATCAGCCAAACGAGGCAACCAACGTTTCTTTTGCTCAGGAGTTCCATAGTGAGCCAACAACTCCGCAGGTCCCAATGAGTTCGGAACCATCACCTGAATCGCCACCGCCAAAGAGCGCGACGAAAGCTTCATGATCACTTCGGAATGGCAAAGAGCCGAGAAGCCCAAACCGCCGTACTCTTTCGGCACGATCATGCCCAAGAATCTTTCTTTGCGGATGTAATCCCAGATTTCTTTGGGGATCTCTTTGGTTTTATAAATTTGCCAGTGATCAATCATGCCACACAGAGTGTTCACGGGGCCCTCAATGAAAGCCTTCTCTTCAGCGGTCAGGTCAGGATAGGCTTCTTTCATCAAGCTGTTGAAGTCAGGTTTTCCAGAGAACAGGTCTTTTTCAACCCACACCACACCCGCATCCAATGCCGCTTTTTCCGTGTCTGAAATCTTAGGTAAAAACTCAAACTTTTTGAAAATAGCGAACACGCCTGAAGTCACCAGCGCCGCTCGCAAAGGAGGAAGATTGAAGATCACGGCTATCACCGCGAACACCGCCCACAACCAGACAGGGGCGCCAAAGCCCGCCATCAAGGCCGCTAAAGCCAGCGTCCATACAAGCAAAGGGCTTCCAAAAAAACCCACAAATAACAACAGCACAACTGAGGCAAGCACCCATGCCCATGTGCAGCTCTCCAAAAAATATCCGTATAAGTTGATAGAGTCCACGATGTCCTTCTCCTTTATTAAATACACCCTTAATTAGACTCTTTAATGAAAGCTTGTGCAAGGAGTTCGCAAGGACGTCCGTATCTGAGAAACGTATGTGAGAAAGGGTCCTTTTGTTACACCTCTTGGGTGGAGTTGCCTGGAAGGGACCTCGAAATAAAAAAGCCCTCTTACGAGGGCTTTCATCATCAGTCCGCTTTAAAGAACGGACCTTTTTCCAGCACAACTAATTACTTAGTTTCAGCAGGAGCTTCTGTTGGAGCTGCTTCAGTAGGAGCTACTTCAGCAGGTTGACCTTCTGGAGCTGCCTCAGTTGGAGCCACTGTTTCAGTGGGAGCTGGAGCTTGCTCAGCAGGTTGGTTCTTAGAGCAAGTGAAACCAGTTGTGAAAGAAAGAGCTAGCAAAGACGCGATTACGATTGCTTTCATTGTTGTGTATCCCTTCGTTTTTTTTAAAAGCACACATTGAGTCCGTCACCTGACAGGTTTTTGCATGCATTTGTTTTAAAAATTATTTTCAAAACTCGACTAAGGCCTAAATTACAAAAAGCACCGTCTCTTAGCAATCGAATTCTTCATTTATTTTTGACAATGCGAACACCAGAAGGTGTTACGACCGCCGAGAATCTGCGACTTCACAGCCCTTCCACAAGAGGGACAAGCTTCACCTTCTCGAGCGTAAACTCGAAAATTTGTCTGAAAGTAACCACTCTGCCCGTCGGCCTGAGCAAAGTCGCTGATCGACGAACCACCACTCTCAATCGCCAGAGTTAAAATTTTTTTAATCTCCGTCGCCAGAATGTCTGCGCGAGCTCGCGATACTTTGTGAGCCGGCAATACAGGACGAATTCCCGCCGCATGCAAAGCCTCACTGGCATAGATATTCCCCACTCCAACGACAACCTTTTGATCCATGATGGCCACCTTCACTGCCGAAGACCTCTCTTGCAGTTTTTCCCAAAGTACTTCCCCGTTAAAGTCGGAACTCAAGGGCTCTGGCCCCAGGGCTCTCAACTTGGGATGAGTGAGTGTTTCATCAGGACCAATATAATCCAAATAACCAAAACGCCGTGGATCGCGGTAGGCCAAACGCAATCCTCCCACAAAGTGGAGATAAACATGGTCGTGAGCACGCTCTTCCCCTGGAGCCGCCACTCTCCAAGTCCCCGTCATCCCCAGATGCGAGAGGAGCCCGCCCTTCGGCGTCCAAATTTGAAGGTATTTGGCCCGGCGAGAAACTGATGTCACCGGCTCTCCCACCAACTTATTAAGCTTTTTCAGCGGAATCGGCTCCCTTAAGTCAGGGCGCATCAACTCGACTTTCTTCAAGGTCGGTTGTTCTTTGAGAATCTGTTCTAAACCTTGTTTCACGACTTCGACTTCGGGCAATTCTGGCATGAGGCACCTAACCTAGCTTCTATTAATTTTTTAACAAGCTCAATGATTCTGGAAGTTCTGACATATCTACCTTAAATTCCTAAAATTATTGAACTTTATTTTTGTCTTTTGACTCAGGCAAGCCGATATTGATTCATTTTAACCTCCGAAGCACTGTAACATTGCTCTGTTCTGTTTGTCGAACTTCGTTGAGACCCCATTCGCGGATGTGATCAAAAATTTTCAGCGAAGTTTCTTTTTGAACCTCTCCATCAATTTTCGAGTAGTGATCTGCAAGTTTTAAGTCTTTATGGCCTGCCATGGCCACAACCGAGTCCAACCCTTGACCACCGACCTTTCTCGGGCTCATGTTGCCATCCCATGCCGCAAACAATGCTATACCGACCAGCACAAAACCTATTGACATAATATCAGATATTATATAATATTTGATATTAGTTATGCGAAGAATCTTTTTTCAAACTCATATTTAAGAAACTTGATTCTCGCGGCGGCAATGATTTGTTGTTACGAATTGAACAAGAGATTTTGAAAAACCCCGAAGTCGGTGCAACTGTTGCTGGCACAGGTGGTGTCCGCAAACTACGTATCGAAGACCCAGATAGAAAAAAGGGTAAACGCGGTGGGTTTCGGGTTTTGTATTTGGATCTTGCTGATTGTCAGGAAACTTATTTGATTACTTTTTACGGAAAAGATGAAGCTGATGACCTCTCTGCAGCAGGTAAGAAAATAATTAGCCAATTTGTAGCGGCCATTAAAGCCGAATAACTTTATTAAGGAGATATTTCTATGCCAGCAAAAAAATCAATCGAACAAGAACTGATCGCAGGTCTTGAAGAAGTTTTAAGCCATAAACAGCGTAAAAAAAAGTTATCTGGCAGAATCCGCGAAATTCCAGATCCTGCCCCGCAGTGGAGTGCCAAAGAAATCAAAAGTTTCCGCGAAAAGACACTGGGCATGAGTCAGACTGAGTTCGCAGCGTTATTGAATATAAAAGCTCCTACGGTGCGTGCCTGGGAACAGGGGCACAATGTACCATCCGGCGCTGCTGCTCGTCTGATTGAAGCTCTAAAAAAAGACCCTACTCTTATTGAAAAACTCATTGCTTAATTACACTTAGGCTTACCCAAAAATCGAGGTAAGCCAGATAAACCCTCTCTTGGAGCCGGCAGAAGCTCTTTAAGGTGTCAGCCAGGTCATGATATTTCGCGGAAAGGCTCTGGGCAGAGTGGCGCCATTGCCGAGCTGCCCACTGTCATTACGTCCCCAACATTTCAAAACACCCAAGGTCGTAATACCACAGGTGGAGTTGTTGCGAGTGACCACTTTGGAGTAGCTCACACCGCTGTCCACTGTCACCGGAGAGCGCTGACTAAGAATAGTATTATTACCAACTTGTCCATAAGATCCGTCACCCCAACATTTGAGCACTCCGCCTGTTGTCACCGCGCAAGTGTGATAGTTCATATCAAAGCTGGCATAACTGATTCCTGTATCGATAACGGTGGGAACCAGCTTATTCACCAAAGTTCCGTCTCCTAATTGACCACCGGAGTTCAATCCCCAGCACTTCAAAACTCCGCCGGTGGTGATCCCGCAAGTACTTCCTGAAGTGGTCATGACCTGAGAGTAGGTCACAGAATCAATCGTTGTCGGAACCAGTCGCTTTACAGTCGAACCATAGCCCACTTCACCATAAGAGCTGCTACCCCAACATTTCAACTCACCTAAATCAGTAATACCGCAGACGGTGTTCGTCGCCACTGAAATCGCATGGTAAACCACTCCTATATCAATCTCCTGAGGAGTCGAAACAGAGGTGGTGCTGTTATTACCCACTTGACCATTGCCATTGGAGCCCCAACACTTCAGAGCTCCTCCCGTCGTGATCGCGCACACCGAGCTCGCCGTCCAAGACACCTGAGTGTACCCGACACCCTCATCCACCACTTGCGGGGTCAAGGCATTAGTGCTGCCGCCAATTCCCACTTGACCACTGCCATTAGAGCCCCAGCACTTAAGCACGGAGTCGACAGTGATACCACAGGTGAGATTGTTATTCGTACTCACCATGGAGTATTTCACGCCCGCATCCACCACCACGGGCAGAGTGCGATTCTTGGTCGTCCCATCTCCGATCTGACCGCTGGAGTTGGCCCCCCAGCATTTCAAAACTCCCGTCGTGGTAATACCGCATGTGGTATAATTGCGCTGGATCACGAAAGAGTATGCCGTGCCCGCATCGACGACGACCGGTAAGGATTTATTTAACGTTGTCCCATCACCAATCTGGCCTCGATGATTGTAACCCCAACATTTTAAAACACCTCCGGAGGTCACCGCACAACTTCCTGAGTTGCTGGTGGTGATATCCGCGTAAGCTGTTCCCGAGTTCACGATCTCTGGAACTTCGGCACTGGTGATCGTGCCATCACCGATCTGTCCGGTGTGATTATTCCCCCAACATTTCAATTCGTTTGCGCTTGTGCGCGCGCAGGCAATCGAGCTGGAGTTGGTACTGTTTCCACCCATTTCAATGGCATTGAAAATGGTGCCTGCATCAATTTCAGCAGGAGTGGTTTGATTCGTATAACTGTTAATACCTACCTGACCACTGGTATTAAAGCCCCAACACTTCAACACTCCACCCGTCGTCAGTCCACAAATCACAGCACTGTTCCCAGTGGCAACCTCGACATAATCCACTGCGGAGTCAATTTCCACTGGAGTCAGACGATTGGTTGTTCCACCGTCTCCCACTTGACCGTAATTGGCAGCCCCCCAACAGTGGAGTTTGTGAGTGACCAACGTGATCGCACAAGTTGTCGAGCCATTGGTGCGCACTTTCGTATAAGTCGTGCCAGCATTGACAACCGTTGGAGAGCTCTTATTCGCGGTCGTACTATCTCCCAGCTGGCCGCTGCCATTCGCACCCCAAC
>JBCECD010000084.1:0-8044 GCA_039206745.1 Bdellovibrio sp.
CTTCTACACAGATGGCATTCCTGATGTGCAGAATCCGAACAAAGAGGCTTGGGGTGAGCGGGACTTTCTGAAGGCGCTGATCGCGGCGAACAAGGATTATCCCAATGTGGGAGAGGCCATGGATCGTTTCTCTTTGAGTTTGCAAACACATCGTCACGGAGCTCCTTTGATCGATGATGTGACATTCTTTATCGTAAAAAATGAAGGTTAAGTAAGAGGTAAAAATGGGAAAGCTAGATGTTAAATTGAATAAGAATGCAGATAAATTGGTTGTGCAAATGGCAGGGACCATCGATGAAGATGTGGATTTTTCCCAACTGAATCTAGCGGGAAATTCTGCTATTGAAATGGACTTGAATGGTTTGAAAAGCATCAACTCCTGCGGCATCCGTGAGTGGATCAAATGGATGGGCACGAGTGAAGGGGCTTCGGTCTCTTTCCAAAATTGCCCGAAGGTGATTGTGGATCAGATGAATATGGTGGATGGCTTTTTACCCAGCAATGGCAAGGTTTTGTCTTTTTATGTTCCTTATTACAATGATGACTCCGGCTCTGAAAAGAATGTTTTGTTTCGTTATGGGACAGAATACACAGAGGGTGAAGTCAGTCCGCCGGCGGCGGTGAAGGATGAGCAGGGACAAGACATGGAAATGGATGTCATTGAATCCAAATATTTCAAATTTTTGAAAAAGTAATGAGTGTCTATTGGGGCCAAGGGCCAGTTCTGTCAAGAACCCGGTCTTTTAGTCCAGGCTTTTCTGTTATAAGTCTCAATGAATACGAGGAAAGACCGAAAAGACATTGTGGACTCAGGTAAATCCAAGATCTTAATTTTAGAAGACGATGAAAGTGTGGGAGGAGCTCTTAAGGAGGTTTTCTCCCGTGCCGGTCATACTGTCTTTTTGGCAACTCGTCCTGATGATGCCAATACGGTGATTGTAACCAATGCCGATTTGGATTTTATTTTCTGTGACTGTCTTCTCCCGCAAATGACCGGTTTAGACTTTATCAAGCAGATTCGCACCAATCATCCCGCAGCTCGCTTCAAAGTGGTGTTGATGAGCGGTATTTACACGGATAAGCAATTCATCCAGGAAGCGACTCAGAGCACGCAGGCTGTGGCCTTCTTGAAAAAGCCTTTTGATATGGACCAGGTTTTAAAACTGGTTAAAAAAGAGGACGTGCCTAAACGCGAAGAAGCGGGTGCACGCAAAATGCTGTATCAGATCTTTGCCAATCCTGCCGTGACTCAACGTCAAAAAAGAAAATTGATAGAATCTGTCGAGGAAGTCAGCGGTTTTGATTTACCGTTCCTTTATTCTCTGTTGGTGGAGACCAAGAGCAGTGGGTATTTGAATATCTACGGCGCAGATGGTTCGGTGTCAGGTATTTCTTTCTGCAACGGCAATATTGTCGGCGTGGATGTGGATGATAAAACCACCTTCTTGGGCGAGATGTTGATTCAGAGCGGTTACTCCACACCGCAAGATGTGCAGAATGCTTTAAGGGATAAGAACAATCGTCGTATCGGAAATTATCTGATTCAAAACAATCAACTCAGTCCTCATGCCTTCGATATCATTTTGATGGAGCAGATGAACATCCGTCTGGTGCGCACCATTGTTGACCAAAAGATCAGAGTGAACTTCGCGTCAGCGGAAGTGGAGATGAGTAATCACTGTATTGATGCAGACACCTTGTCTTACTTTTTGCATGACTGGATCGCTTCTAAAATATCTGTGAGTTGGTTGAAGTCTCTGTATGTGATGTGGTCTGGAAACGTGATCGTCAAGGGGCCGGCTTACAGAGAGGATCATCCTGCTTTATCCATGTCCTTGATCAAGGCTTTGGACTCTTTACCTTTGAAGTTGAACAATCAAATGAATCTCACGCAGCTTCTCGATGTGAAGGGCTATAGTGAAGTGGCGGTCTATAAGGCGATTCACTTTCTGTTGACGAAGGGATTGATTGTCTTTGCTCAGCGCGCGGCCTTCACTTCTCCGCAGGAGCAACTCAAAGTTCTGCGCAAAATCTGGGCTGAGTTGGAAGGTAAGAATGGCTATGAAGTCGTGGCCTATATGGAGATGGGAACGGGTGGAGATTCTTTAGAGACTGTGCTGAAGGAGTTTTTGGCTTTGATTGGTGAAGCTCCCCAGGACAAGGCTTCAGAGGTTTTCAATATCTGGAGCAAAATTAAAAAGGCGGCGGAAGACGCTGTGACCACAGCCCAAGACGCTTCGAAGATTGATAAATTCAGACAGGAAACCCAGAAGAGTGAGGCGGAGGCCAAGCTGCGTGCAACCACTCTGATGGAAGAAGTTAAAAAGGATTTGCAATTCAATCATTTTGCCAAGGCTTTGCAAAATATCGCAGAGGTGGCGAAGTTGAATCCACAGATGCAACAGCTGCATCTCTACAGTTCTTGGGCCAAATTGGGCTCGGTGGATCCGGCCCGCAAACCTTTTATATTAAAGGAAGTGGAGCTGGAGATCATGCAGGTTCCTCCTGATGAGCGCTACGATGCTCTCTTTCCTTTTGTGATGGGATTATTCCAAAGAACCAAAGGCGATGTGGTGGCTGCGCGAAAATCTTTCGAGAAGAGTATTGCGCTGGATTCGTCTTTCATTCCAGCGCGCCGGGAAATGTCCTTGTTGACCATGCAAAACAAAAAGCAAGATGTCTTCAACATGGATTTAAAACAAGTCGTGGCGGGTTTCTTTAAAAAGAAATAGCCAGCCCCAAGCGAGCGCCCACCTGTGTTTCTTCCTTGGTGGCCGCCGGATCAAACTTATAATCACTCACTTCGAGACCATAGCGCAGAGCCCAGCTGTCAGTGAAATTCCAATAGGCCAGAGCTTGAGCCTGATAGGCCGAAGCCAGTTTGAAATCACCCGAAGAGCCCGCGAAAAATTGTGCTTTCAATTCATACCAGGTCATCATGCTTTTAAGCCACGAGCTGGGTTTCTGCATCCAGAAGGCCCCCAGGCCATAGGCCATAGCGCTGGCGGATTCGCTGCGAATCATTTGCACGGGCAAGGTTAAGCCCCAAGTGGCATCGACAAGGTGAAAGCCTTCTCGAGCGCGCCACAACAGTTGCAGGGTGGTGGTGTCGAACTCAGTGATATCACTCTTCTCAGTCAGATGTTGAGAGTGCTCCACGGAAAGTCCCCAATGAAAGCG
This sequence comes from Bdellovibrio sp., assembly GCA_039206745.1. Classification (GTDB taxonomy): domain Bacteria; phylum Bdellovibrionota; class Bdellovibrionia; order Bdellovibrionales; family Bdellovibrionaceae; genus Bdellovibrio. The sequence goes on from JBCECD010000084.1 coordinate 3,181, forward strand.
TGTCCAGTCCGAGTTCAAACCGAGGAAGTGTTCCATCCACCATTGCAATTCCAAAGAGCCATAAGCTAAAGCCGAAGGCGAGTGATAGACGGCTTGAGCTGCAAGCAGAAAGGGGCGCCCTCGGAACAAATCATAACCAGCAGTGTACTCGCCATTGCCGGTTTGCACTTTTAAATAACGGCGCGAAGCTTGCCCGGCACGGATGTTGTGAACGGTCCAAGAAAATTGATTTTTCTTGCTGTTTTCCAACTCAGCTTCTTTTTCATCCTCGGGCAGGGAGACCCGCACACCTTCAGGGGTGACGCCGAGAAATTTCAAACGACTGGCGTAAGTGCGGGTGGAAGATCGCGCTGAAACAAAGGGGCGATCTTTCTCTGAAGGTAACGGCTTGCGGATATAAAACTCCTGACGCATCGGAATATCACCCTCGCCTTTAAGATAAATCAGAGGTCGGCTTTTCGGCAAAGAAATCTGCCATTCCTCTTCTGAAATCTTTTGCACTTTGCTCTCGTCCACTGGCTCGGCACCAGAGGCGGTTAAAATGATGTTTTCGCCATCGGCACTGAAGACTGCATCCTTGAAGTCGACATCTTTTTTGCGCGTTTCAATTTCTAAAAAAGCTCCGGTCTGCATTTGCGCTTTGAAGGCCACGTTCTCTGTGCGATCATTGAGATAGATAAGCCCCTGATTGCCGACGACCTTACCGTTGATTTCCACCTGCGCGGTTTTTTTGGAACTGGCACGGCTCTTCACTGACATTTGTCCCTGCTGAGAGCCGAGATAGAGCTCTTTAGAGCACAGATACAGACGGGTGTTGTCGCTCTCTCTATTGATACAGAAAACCATGAAGGGAAAATACTTCATATCTTCGATCAGGCCGGCTTCGACATTTTCCACAGTGTAGGTGGCGATTTCAGAGCGTAATGGCGACTCATCGTCGCTATTGCCAGCGGCTGTGCTCGCCGTGATCTGCACGTTCTTCTGATTGAGAAGGGCATTGAAGACTGCTTTGCCGGAATTGTTTTTGATCGCTAATTGACCTTCTTTTAAAAGACCTGCCGGCCAGGAGAAGCTCAGTTTGTACAGTCCTTTTTTTTGTGAAGGCTCCACTTGGAAAATCACTTGAGTGGTGTCGATAAGAATATCACCAACCTTCAGTCGATCCTCATCCATTAAGCTGTACTCAAAGCGCTGGGGTAACACCTGCAAGCCATTTTTATCGGCTTGGAAACTCAGAGGCCGCAGGCGACCTGAGGCCCGGGGTGATTGTGCGAAGGCTGCAAAGCCCGTCATACCCAAAATCAGAGGTAAAAAAAGACAAAGAGACTTTTTCATGACAGGAACTCCTTTTTGATCTCCTCGGCGCTTTTGTGGGTCATGATCGCGCGGATGACGGAAAGAGATGTCGTCATTTTGGAGAGAAAATCTTCGCTGTGACTGATGATAATACGGCGGGGATGTCCTTCCCAGGCCTGTTTGATTTTTCCATTGAGATCCCAGGCCTCCTGAAAGGTTTCAGTGCGAATGGGATTGGTGGTGTCATAGAAATCCACAGGCGCTGTGTCCAGATGGATCAGCCAATCATAGCGCGCCAGTTCCGCTTCGCGGGAGGTGTTCATCTTGGTGAAAAAATCAGCTTCGGAAGAGGGCCAGTAGGCGATGCTGTCCAAAGAGCCGCGATCGCAAACAATCAGAGGTTTTTGACTGATCTGGCAAATCACCTCTTCCAATTCTCTTTGCGTATAATAAATAGCTTTCTGCGCATGTTCCACAGCGAAGGGCTCTTTGTAACGAGGAAAGCCTCCACGATACAAAATACTGGCAGCTTCAGGAACAACGGCACACTTTTGTCCCAGTTCTTTTTTCAGGGCTTCAATCAGAGTGGTCTTGCCACCGGAAGGGCCTCCGGTGATAGCGATTTTAACGAAAGAATTCATGATCCTAGGATCATCAATATCGGGGAAGGGGTCAAAGAAAAAACGCTTAAAGCATATAGCGCAAACTAAAAGCGATATTGTAGATGATGCGAGCCCACCACGCCGGTGACGAGAGGTCTTTCTCTGCAACACGTTTGGAGTTGGTCAGATCTGTGTTCCACTGTTCTAGCATGTTTTGCAGACTGCCCGAATCGCGCATGATGACCTCGACTTCCAGATCATGCAAGAGACTGCGATGATTCAAGTTAAAGGAGCCGATAAAGACCTCATCATCCAGGATCATGGTTTTGGCATGCAGGATGGTCTTTTGATATTCGTGGATGACAATATGTTGGCGCAGCAGAAAGCGCACGATAAAAAAAGCCGCCCATTTTACCAGTGGCACATCGGATTTTCCGGGAATGAGGATCTGCACATCCACGCCTCGTTTGGCCGCCTTCACCAGGGCTTTTAAAACCGAGCGTTTGGGTAGAAAATAAGCTGTTGTAATATAGAGCCGCGAGCGAGCTCCGGCAATGCGAACTAGAAGATCTCGGTAGAGCCGTCGGCGTGTTCTCTGAGTGGTGTTCAGGCGTAAAATGCTTTCATAGGGATCTTTTTTGTGGTGCCAACGTCCCACCCAGTTCATCAGCCCTTTGACATAAGTTCTCAGATAGCTGACCTGAAAAGCGAGAACCAATTGTGACAGAGCCGCTCCTTCCACCCATACACCGGTGTCACGCCAAGCCTTGATGCCGACGATGCTTTCACAGTGCAACTCCGTGAAATTCAGGCTTCCCAGGTAAGCTCTCTTTTCATCAATGATAGTGATCTTACGATGTGTGCGGCGATTGAGACCACGGCGTAAAAAGTGATTGCGCAAAGTGTATTTAGAAAAGAGCTCCCGGGCCCAGAGAAAGGGATAGGGAAGGGGGTGAAATACTCGCAACTCGATACCCAAGGTTTGGCAGCGGCGATCCAGATCGGGAATGTGATAATAAGAGCCAAAGCCGTCGACGACAATCTTAACCGAACAACCCCGCTGGCGAGCCGAGCCGAGCTCTGCCAAAAGAGTTTCGGTCAGGCGATCGAGATTGAAAATATAAGTTTCAATCGTGATGCTTTTTTGAGCCTGACGAATATCTTGCAGAAGACTGTGGTAGTACTCGTCTCCAGAATGAAAAATACGAACCCGATCCCATGACTCCATATGTCGATTGTTCAATAAGTTATTAAAAAAGTCGACAGCAAAGCGATGGCACGGGCAGACTCATGACATGACTCAATACAATTTATTGAAACTTAAAAAGATCTGGATGCTTTGTTTTATCGGTGTGTTTTCCTGCGTGGCAACATGGGCCAAGGCTGCGGTTCCGCAAGAAAAGCCAACAGTTTTTTATTTTGGTTTGCAATCGGCTGCTGATTTTGAGAGCAAGGTGAAGCCTCTTTTCAACGAGAGAACCCGCGGTCGTGGCTGTGAGATTGTCAATCACACGCCTTATACTACTGATGGACAAGTGGACATCCCTGCTTTGAAAGCCAAGTTGGAAAGTCTGTCAGGACAAATGGGTTTTATCTATTTTGACTTCAACTTGAAAGTGAATGAGTCCACGCAAGAGTTGGTGGCTCTTTTAAATAAGAAGACAGAGGGTGGTATGGTGGTTGTTGGCAGTGCCGGTGTCCCCAGTAAAGCCGAAGCTTCGGGGCCGTTGAGTCGCACTATTTTAGGTCAAACTCAAGGAGCTTTGATCATTGGTGAGCTGGGAGAACGAGATCGCCTGGTGCCAATGGGGTTCTACGGTCCGGAGATGTTGACAGCTGTTCGTCCTCCCAAGGATCTGATTGGGCAAGGTTATGCTCCTTTGATTTTTGCAGCGGCTTTGGCACAAAATTGGAATAAAAAAAGCGGTGAAAACTGGGTTGAGCATTTCCGTCAGAAAAAACAAAAAAGCCGTAAGATCTGGTTGGATTTGGGTGACTTGTTCTAGCGTCCAGGAAAGAAAACGATGCGCTCATGAAACTCCCGGGGGACTTGAGCGCGAATCAGCTCCAAGGCCTCACGGTCAGAGTATCGACTTGAGGCGTGGATCAAAACAATCTGCTCACTCTCAATATCGCGCAAACGCGGAATGATTTCTTGGATATGAGTGTGCCCCCATTTGCGGGCATCGGCCACGGATTTTTTTTCATCGAGATAGGTGGCTTCCATAAAAAGAATTTTGGATTTTTTAATCCAATCCCGAGAATCCAGAAATTCCATTTGGGTATCGCCGGTAAAGCTGACGAGTGGTGTGTGCAAGACTTCTTGAACTTCCACGCCTTGCTGTCGCAGGCGGATGATCTCTTCGCGCCCGATATTTTGATATGCGGCTTTCAGTTTTTTATGACTTTCAAATACGGTGTAACCTAAAGACTCAATTCGATGTATGGTAGGAAAGGCTTTCACGAAAATCTGCGGATTGAGTGTCACTTGATCATCAGGGCGTAAGGCATGGAATTCATAGCGATATTGATGCTCTTCAATGCGCTCCCAGAGACGCATGATCTCATGCAGAGGTTCCACTAAGGAAGAGGGCATATAAAACTGTCCCGGCTCCTGATTGGTCATCGCCTTTTGCGAAATAATATAGGGAATACCAGCAGCATGATCCAAATGCCCATGAGAGATAAAGTATCTCTTTAGGTTGAGAAGAAAGGGATAACCTTGAGCGACATCAAAGCTCAAGGAAAGTTCAGGCATGGCAATAGCTGTGCGAATGCCTGACAAAGACAGGCCGTGAAATTTATGCTTTTGATAGCTCCATGTTTCTCCGGCCTGAACTGACATGATTACACACAGTGCGCGACAAGATCATGACTGATCCAGGCCGCCGGAGCTTGGGGTTTCCATGAATCGTGAAACATAACATAACCACAGGCTTTGAAAACCACTTCGCTGAGAACAGCGG
>JBCECD010000085.1:0-8029 GCA_039206745.1 Bdellovibrio sp.
TTGCCCGCGGAGCTCGCGACCACACCTCGTGCTTTTTCCGCAGCAGTGAGGTTGGATATTTTATTATAAGCTCCACGAAACTTAAAACTACCCGTGCGCTGAGTATTTTCAAATTTGAAATAGATATCAGCACCCAAAAGCTTGCTGGCACTGATCGAGTGACTCATAGCTGTCGGGGCCACGATATTCTGTAAATGCAGACGGGCTTTTTGGATATCCTCAAAAGTGACTTTCATGTTGCTCCCAATATGTCTGTGCTGAGAATACCCCTGCCCCTCCACCCCGGCAAGATCGACGCAAGGCTTCATTTTCAATTCTTGCCGCCTTTTAAAAAACCTCCTTCAGGGGATCTCTTAGACAAGAGCGGAAAAGAAAGGTATTTTTGATCTTCACGAGAAAGGGTTGCGCACCTATGAAAACGACTTTGGTCAAAGCACTGTATCGAGAAACCGAAAAACACCTCAATCAAGAGATTCACTTATCAGGTTGGGTCCGCAAAATCCGCGACCAGAAAAACTTTGGCTTTATTGAGCTCAATGACGGCTCTTTCTTTAAAGGTGTACAGGTTGTATTTGACTCGAAACTGGCGAACTTTGACGATATCGCCAAGCTTTCCATTTCCAGCTCTATTTTAGTCACAGGCAAATTGGTCGCCTCTCAAGGGGCCGGTCAATCCTTTGAAGTGATGGCTTCCAATATCGAAGTCATTCAAAAAGCGGATTTGGAATATCCTCTGCAAAACAAACGTCACAGTTTTGAATTTTTGCGAGAGATTGCTCATCTTCGCCCTCGCACCAATACGTTCTCCGCTGTCTTCCGGGTCCGTTCAGTTTTGGCTCATGCCATTCACAAGTTTTTCCAGGAGCAAGGCTTTGTTTATGTTCACACTCCTATCATCACTGGTTCCGACGCTGAAGGTGCCGGCGAGATGTTCCGTGTGACCACTCTGAAATTAGACAAACCTCCACGTAAAGAAGATGGCAGCATCGACAACCATCAGGATTTTTTCGGCAAAGAAACCAACCTGACTGTCAGCGGACAATTGAACGGTGAAACCTTTTGTTCTGCCTTCCGCAACATCTACACTTTCGGTCCCACTTTCCGCGCTGAGAACTCCAACACTTCTCGCCATGCCGCTGAGTTTTGGATGATTGAACCGGAAATTGCTTTTGCGGATCTCTCCGCCAATATGGAACTGGCTGAAGACATGATCAAATACATCATTCGCGATGTGATGGCTCAATGCCCTGAGGAGATGGAATTCTTCAGTCAGTTTGTAGAAAAAGGTTTATTCGATAAACTCAACAATGTTCTGAACAATCAATTCGCCCGCGTGACATACACCGAAGCTGTGGAGCTGTTGAAAAAGTCAGGGAAAAAATTTGAGTACGCTGTGGAGTGGGGCATTGATCTGCAATCAGAGCATGAACGCTATCTCGCTGAAGAGCACTTTAAAAAGCCGGTTTTTGTAACGGATTATCCCAAAGGCATCAAAGCCTTTTATATGAAATTGAACGAAGACCAAAAAACAGTGCGCGCGATGGATCTTCTGGCTCCGGGCATTGGTGAAATCATCGGCGGCTCTCAGCGGGAAGATCAACTGGAGCTTCTCGAAAAGAGAATGCAGGACGTGGGACTGGTTCCGGCGGACTATTTTTTCTACACAGACCTTCGTCGGTACGGAAGTTTTCCTCACGCCGGCTTCGGCTTGGGCTTTGAGCGGATGTTGATGTATATCACCGGCATGACGAATATTCGTGACGTCATTCCGTTTCCACGCACTCCGAAGAATGCTTTGTTCTAGTTTTAAAAGCACTAAGACCTTGGTCTAAAGTAGTTTTTAAATATTTATTATTTCTATAAAAAACCGAAAAGGACCTCAGGAGTCCTTTTTGGTATATTTCAAATCTTTGATCAACATCATGATATCTTTCTGTTTATCTTGGACTCCAAGTTGGAGCCAGAACGTTCCTGAACTCCAAGAGATCGTATTCTCTGGCAATATTTTCGGTCGCTCAGAAGACTCCCAGGGTCAGTTGAATTTTGATCGCCAAAACCTCAGCAATATCACATCTGTCGTTCCCAAAGGCTCCGAAGGAACTGTTGTCGAAACACGTCCTCTTAAAAAAAGAGGCACTTATGGCCTTAAGATTCGCCTTACAAAAGTGGCTCCTGGAACAAAGACGAAGGCTGTTGAAGGCGATGAGGTCTGGGTTTATTTCTCTGATGTAAACCCATGGCTGAGCTTCCGAAATAAAGAAGGTATGGAAATTCAAGATCCCGAAGTGGATCTGCTAACAATCGCCAAGCGCAATGGTAATGCTCTTATTCCACCAATACAAAAAACTATTTTGCAGGGACCAGACCCCAATGAAGCTTTGGTCGCAGATAAAACCAAAGCACAGGGTGATTTCTGTCTTCATTGTGAGGCGTCCTCCTCTGCTCTCTCTCCCGGCGAGAATCTTCGTGAACTTATAAATAAAAATAAAACGATGGCGGGCTATTGGAGCCATAACTCGAAGATCATGGAATATTCTGAAGGCTCTGCCGTTAAGAAGATGATTTCCCATTCCATCCGCAACAAGAAAAAATATTCCACAGGATATTGCTACCGCTATGTCAAAAGATCACTTTTAGCCTCCGGCCTGGCGCGGTCCTATCCTCCAGGGCGATATGCTAAAAATGCTGTAAAAGACCTAAAAGCTCAAGGCATGGTTAATTTACTGGAAGATTCTATGTATTCAAAAATCATACAAAATCCCAGCGATGCTCCCAAAGGAGCTGTTATCGTCTATGCCAATGACACAAAAGAACCTGGTGACGTGCAAATTAAAACTGACTGGGGAAATGAAGGCACATATCTGAGTGACTTTGATCCTCAATCAAAAAATTCCTTCCTGGATTCTCCCAAAGCCCGGCGCTATGCTCGGGAAGGAAAGCCTTACCGCATGATCGGCGTAATGATCAAACCCTAGAAAGGACTTTGCCATGAAATACACACTCCTCTTGCTCTTTTTCTTCTCTCAGGCCCTGGCCTTCGCCCACAGTCCTGCTGCCAGCAAGTTGCAAGCTCTGAACCTGAAACCTTTGGAGCAAACTCAAGCTGACCGCTCCGACTCCTCTTATCTCAAACTCCAAGATGAGGCCGTGGATGCTCTGACCAATGCCGTGGCGGAAGCTGTTAAAAATCCGCAGGATGAGATTTTAATAGATGAAATTTTTAGAGTTTCTATCGTACTTCTCAATACGGATCCCTATCAATATGCTGGTGAAATTCTCGTGCCTCTTTATCAAAAGCAGCAAAATCTTTTTCTGAAACACTTGAAAAAGTTTTCAACCAAAGATGCTCAACGAATCAAAGAGGCCGTGAAAGCAGCGGAGAGAACTCTCCGCCGCGGGAATGGCTAACGATTGCATCACAGGTTCAGAGGAAATGCCGTCGTTGTTAGGACGGCAGATATAGAGAAATGACTTTTGCCATCTCCACTCTTGTCGTTTGAAATTTCTAACGAGATAAAAAATTAAACGGAAGCAATTTGTATAAAAGACTCTGGTTCCAACGAAGCCCCGCCCACCAGGAAGCCGTTGACATGTGGCTGTTGTATCAAACCCTTGGCATTATCAGGCTTCACACTGCCGCCATAGAGAATCGGATTTTTTTCAAAACCCATTTTTTGTAAAATACCGAAAACATCCGTGTGTGTTTCAGCAACTTGCTCCGGCGTTGCCACTTTGCCTGTACCAATCGCCCACACGGGTTCATAGGCGATAACCACAGGTTTGGTCTTATCAGCCTTCGCCAATCCCAATAATAATTGAGTCTCGAGAGTGCGAAAGGTTTTCGCCCCTTCGCGCTCTTCCAAAGTTTCCCCAATACACAACAGGGGGATCAGATTCAGACTCTGTGCCAAAGCCACCTTGTCGGCGATCAGATCATCCCCTTCTGAGAAAATTTTCCGTCGTTCACTGTGACCAATCAGCAGATAAGTTCCACCAAGATCTTTCATCACCTGTGCGGAGTTTTCTCCCGTGAAGGCACCCTGGTTTTGCGAATAGCAATTCTGAGCTCCCCATTGGATGGACGTTCCACGCACAGACTCACTCACCGCTTCCACAGAGAAGGCCGAAGGGAAAAACACCAGCTCGCCTGTGGCTTTCACACTCAGCTCCTTGAAACGCGCAAAAAAATCACGCGCTTCGCGAGGAGTTTTAAAAAGCTTCCAATTGGCGGCAAATATTTTCTTCATAACCTTCTCGTTTCCTCAAGCGCATGTATGACCAATGCGATCATTTTATCACAGCAGGCTCCAAAACTATCTCTTTGAACGCAGAATCTCCAGACCCGGCAATTTATCCCCTTGCAGATACTCCAAAGAAGCTCCGCCGCCTGTCGAGATATGAGTCATCTTATCAGCAAAGCCCGAAGCTTCCGCTGCCGCTGCGGAGTCACCGCCGCCAACGATTTTCACAGCCTGGCTTTCAGCAATAGCCTGGGCCACACCAAAGGTTCCCTTGGCAAAAGCTTCCGTCTCAAAGACACCCATCGGGCCATTCCAGAAAATAGTGCCCGCTTCACGCAAAGCTGTGGAAAAATTTTTTAAAGTCTGAGGTCCGATATCAACACCCAACTCCGTATCAGAGATAACAGCTCCTGTTGTCACATGAGCTTTTGCTGTCTCAGTCAAACCTGTCGTCGCGATGTGATCCACCGGCAATAAGATCGTTTTATTGCGGGCTTCGATACGCTCAATCATCTCTTTGGCATATTTCAATTTATCATTTTCCACCAAAGATTTCCCCACAGCCACACCTTGAGCCTTCAGGAAAGTGTAGGCCATGGCACCACCCACGATGAAACCATCCACCACATCCATCAAACGCTCGATCACAGCGATCTTGTCGGAGACCTTCGCTCCACCCATCACCGCCAGGTAAGGTCTTTTCGGATTCTGCAAAAGAGAGTCGAGCATATTGATCTCTTTCTCGATCAGCAAACCAATACCCTTTTCCTTCATTACAGAAGGCAAAGCATGGATCGTTGCATGAGCCCGATGAGAAGCCCCGAAAGCATCATTGATGTAGACATCACAGTAATTCGCAATTTTCTGCGCGAACTCAATAGAGTCTTTTGTCTCACCCTCTTCAAAACGCACATTTTCCAAAAGGATCAACTGTCCCTTTTTTAAAGATTGTAAAAGATGGCGAGGAGCATCTGAATCCGGCTCCTCCACTAAAATCACTTCCGCATTGAGTAATTGTTGCAAACGCTTGGCAACAGGCTCCAACGAAAACTCGCGGTCTTCACGAGTTTTAGGACGTCCCAAGTGAGAAGCTAAAACCAGCTTCGCCCCTTTCTCCATGCAATACTGAATCGTGGGAAGCGACGCCTGAATACGATTCTCATCCGTGATCTGACCTTTTTCCATCGGCACATTCAGATCCAAACGCAGGAAAACAACTTTTCCTTCCAATTCAAAATCACGAACGGTCTTGATACCCTTCAGCCCCGCTGCCATCTTAGAGTCCCTTCTTTGCCATATACAAAGCGACATCCACCATACGATTGGAGAAACCCACCTCATTGTCATACCACGAGAGAACTTTCACCATACGCGGTCCCACAACCATCGTTGAAGCCAAATCCACAATCGAAGAATGAGGGTTGCCGTTGAAATCCACGCTCACCAATTCCTTGTTCTCAACAGCCAAAATTCCCTTCAAAGCTCCTTGCGATGCTTCGATCAAAGCGGCATTGACAGATTCCTTTGTCACATCTTTTTTAGCTGTGAAAGTGAAGTCGACAAGAGAAACATTCGGAGTGGGAACACGGATAGAGATTCCGTCAATACGACCTTTCAACTCAGGCAAAACCAACCCTACGTTCTTCGCCGCACCTGTCGTCGTTGGAATCATGCTCACCGCCGCAGCACGAGCGCGACGCAAATCTTTGTGAGGAGCATCCAAAATCTTTTGGTCGTTTGTGTAAGAGTGAACAGTCATCATTGTTCCATGCTCAACTCCGAACGTGTCGTTCAAAACTTTGACCAAAGGAGCCAGACAGTTCGTGGTGCAGGAAGCATTGGAAACAACCGTGTGCTGAGCCGGATTGTAGGCTTCATGATTGATTCCGTAAACCAAAGTCAAATCCGCGCCTTTTTCCGCAGGACCTGAAACCAAAACACGTTTGGCGCCACCGGCGATATGTTGCATGAAATCCGCTTTGTCTTTGAATGCGCCTGTGCACTCAAGCACAACATCCACGCCCCACTCTTTCCAAGGCACTTCAGCAGGATTGCGAGTTTTGGAAACATGGATTTTTTTACCATTCACAACCAAGTTGTGACCTTCAGTGGAAACATCCGCCCCGAAGACACCGTGAGCTGAATCGTATTTCAGAAGATGAGCATCGCCCTCAATGGAATCCAAAGAGTTGATTCCAACGATATCCAATTTTTCAAAACCGGCCCGAAAAAGAACCCGACCAATACGACCAAAACCGTTGATACCAACGCGCAATTTAGACATTTTATGCTCCTTTTAAACCTCCCCAATATGAGCTCAGAGAGGCAAAAAAGCCAGCATAAACACTCGTTGTCAAAGGTCTTCCTCCCCGGACTGAAGAGGACTTTTTTACCACTTCACTTTGGGGAACATATCCAAGGCATTCAAACGTGTCTGAGTGCATAACTGCTCCAGGGAAATGCCTTTCAAATCCGCCACGAATTGAGCTGTATGCACAACAAAAGCCGGCGTGTTCTTTTTACCACGCATCGGAACGGGTGCCAAAAAAGGAGCATCGGTTTCAACATGCATCCGCTCCAAAGGAAGACTTTTCACAATAGCCCGCAGAGATTCCGCATTTTTAAAAGTCACCACGCCACTGATGGAGATATTAAATCCCAAATCCAAAGCCTGCTGCGCCAGCCAGGCCGTGCCCGTAAAACAATGAATCACGCCTCTCACCTTGCCGGCAAAATCTTTCAGAATTTCCACCGTGTCTTCTTCCGCATCTCGCGTGTGGATCTCCACAGGCAAACCTGTGCGCTGGGCGATTTCCAGCTGTGCACGAAAAGCCTTCTTCTGCTCAGCCTCCGGCGACTGATTGTAATAATAATCCAGGCCAATCTCACCGACCGCCACGACACAAGGCTCAGCCGCATGAGCCTCAATAAAAGCTCCCACCTCTTCACTGTACTGAGAACCATCATGGGGGTGCACACCCAAAGTACAATAAACCTCAGGATAATATTTTCGCGCAATATCCAAAACAATCGGATGATCCGCAGGATCCGTTCCAATTGTGATGACTTTTCGAACTCCCGAAGCGCGAGCTGCCGTCAAAGCCGGCTCCACTCCCTCTTCCAGCATGTTTAAATGAGCGTGAATATCTATCCATTCCATAGACGACACTTTAACTGAAAACCCGAAGGGTTGAAAGGCTTATTCCTGTGAGCGGAAAGATGTGACATACAACTCTTCCACGACAAGCTGCGGGTCCCGATTAGAGACCAAAGCCTGCTCGGCACGAAGTGTTTTCTGCATCAAATCCAATAAAAATTCTCGTCTGTATTCTGTCAAATCTTGCAAAAACTTCATCTGATCCATATTCACCACCTGATCCGTGGCGGACTCTTGCAGGCAAACGACATCTTTCAAAAAACTCGTCCAATAGGCCAGAACCTGCTGCCCCTGCTGACGATCCTTGAATTCCGCACGCCATGTTTCATTAAGTAAAAAATCCTGATCACGAAAGAGCAATTGCAAAATATCCAGAGCCTTCTTACGCACTTCCAACTCTGGCCCCTCCTGCAACTGCGATAACTTTTCAAAGCTTCCTCGAGCCGAACGCAGAGCCCACGCCGGCGCTTTCACTCGTCGAGACAGGCCTTCTTCTGTCAAAGGCTTGAACTGCACTGTGCGCGAGCGCGAACGCAGAGTCGGCATCACTCCGGCCATGCTCGGAGCGATCAGGAAAAAGAAGGTTCCCTCAGGAGGCTCTTCCAAAGTCTTCAACAATGAGTTTGCGGCC
>JBCECD010000086.1:0-8011 GCA_039206745.1 Bdellovibrio sp.
CCCCCAGAGAGAACAGGACTCTCCACAGGCTCCACCGCGATCATCTTCACGGAAGGTTTTTTACTTTTTAAAACTTGCCCCACGCCGGTGATCGTGCCCGAGGTTCCCACTCCGGAAATCACCATGTCCACTTGCCCCGAGGTGTCCTCCCAGATTTCCTGAGCTGTGGTGTCGCGATGAATCTGCGGATTGGCGGGATTGTCAAACTGACTGGGCATCCAACTCTGAGGCGTTTTTTCCTGCAGTTCGAGGGCCTTCGCCACAGCGCCCTTCATGCCCAAAGGACCTGGCGTCAACACTATCTGGGCGCCCAAAAGCAATAACAAGGTTCGGCGCTCCTGAGACATGGTCTCGGGCATTGTTAAAGTCAGCGGATAACCTTTTGCCGCTGCCACAAAAGCCAAAGCAATCCCCGTATTTCCACTCGTCGGTTCGATAATAGACATACCGGGCTTTAACTTGCCAGTGCGCTCGGCCTCTTCAATCATCGCCAGACCAATTCGATCTTTCACGGAGCCTAATGGGTTGAAAAACTCTAATTTCAATAAAAGTTTTGCCGGCAGATCGCGACCCATTCTTTGCATGGCAACCAGAGGAGTTCGGCCTATCGTTTTTGTGATATCAGAATAGACTTTCATGGGCTTCCCTTTTTCGTTGGAGTGATCTCTCCATCATACTCCGATCGGAGGCCCTATGAAAGTTTTTGTTTGCGATCCTGTCGAATGCAAATCAGATGGCAAAATATTTGGCATCAGGGTGCATAAAATAATAGCCTGAGACACTGGCCGGCGGAGTCATGGCAAAATTCTCCGTCAAATGCACTCCAATTCTTTTGTCCACATCCAACAGACGCCAGATCTTCTTTTTCTCACTATGATCAGGGCAAGCCGGATAACCCGGAGCCGGACGAATGCCGCGATATTTTTCGGCGATCAAATCCTCATTGGAAAGATCCTCACGAATGCCAAAAATCTCCCGCACTTTTTGATGTGTGTACTCTGCCAAAGCCTCCGCCAACCGGTCCCCGATGGCCTTGACCAGGATCGATGAATAATCATCATGATTCTTTTCAAAAGCCCGCGCCAACTCATCCACCCGACTGCCCGCTGTCACCGCAAACATGCCAATATGGTCCTGACGTGGCACCGAAAGAGGCGCAATAAAGTCGGCCAGACAATAATAAATATCCTGGTTCGCGACCTTTTTCCGCGTCTGCCGATCAAAGCGCAACCGCTCAAGCAGCTCTCCGTTTTCACTGAGAACATGAACTTCCTCATCCTGAGCTTTCGCGGCAAAAACTCCGACCACGGACCGGGGCTGCATCAGAGGATCTTGCACCAACTTTTGCAGCATTTCCAGCGCATCGGTGTGAAGTTTTTTGGCCTCTTCTCCGTACTTTTCTGATTCGAGAATTTTAGGATAAGTGCCCTTCAGCTCCCACGCCCAGAAGAAAGGACTCCAATCAATATAAGGAATCAAATCCTGCACTCGAGCTGAAATCTCAAACACCCCCTGACGGGAAGGTTGAGCAATATCCACCTTCTGCCAGTCTGTCTGGTATTTTTTTTGTCGAGCTTCAGGCAGCGATAAAGATTCCGCCGCCGCCTGAGATTTGAGATAATTCTCGCGCAAGGTCTGACTCTGAGTTTTAGCGGTGCGAGCAAACTCCTCGCGGCTGTGAGAACTCATCAACTTACTACAGACTTCCACCACTAAAGAGGCGTCTGCCACATGGCTGACCACTCCTGTGTAGTGAGGATCTAATTTCACTGCCGTATGGATTTTACTGGTTGTGGCCCCGCCGATAAGAACCGGCAATTTCAAGCCCACACGCTGGAACTCCGTCAGATTAAAAATCATTTCATCCAAAGAAGGTGTGATCAAACCACTCAAGCCGATCATATCCGCCTGGTGCTCCTCCACAGCCTTTAAAATGCTTTGCACAGGAGTCATCACTCCCAAGTCCACCACTTTATAACCATTACAGGCCAAAACCACAGACACGATATTCTTACCGATATCGTGGACATCTCCTTTGACCGTCGCCATGACAATGGTGCCCTGGCTCTGCAAACTGTTCTTGGATTTTTTTTCCTCTTCCATGAACGGCTCCAAATAAGCCACTGCTTTTTTCATCACCCGAGCGCTTTTCACGACCTGCGGAAGAAACATTTTACCGGCACCGAAAAGCTCGCCAACAACCTTCATCCCCTCCATCAAGGGGCCCTCGATCACATTCAGAGGGCGGCCCAAGGATTGCCGCGCCTCTTCAGCGTCCTCAACGATATAGCCATCAATGCCTTTCACCAAAGCATGCGTGATACGATCCTGCAAAGAGCCTTTGCGCCAGTCCTCTTCAACACTTTCTTTGACGGCGCCTTTTTCCACCTTGAACTGCTCTGCGACTTCCAAGAGAGCTTCTGCCGCCCGGGCATGACGATTGAGAATCACATCTTCAACTTTTTGGCGCAGAGTCGGATCGACTTCTTCATAGACTTCCAGCATGCCGGCATTGACGATCCCCATATCGAGGCCTTTTTTTACCGCATGATAAAGGAAAACCGCGTGCATGGCCTCGCGCACTTTGTTGTTGCCGCGGAAGCTGAAACTCAAGTTGGAGACGCCTCCTGAAGTCAAAGCTCCAGGACATTTCTCTTTGATCTCCGCCACGGCTTCAATGAAGTCCACAGCATAACCATTGTGCTCTTCCATTCCTGTCGCCACAGTCAAAACATTGGCATCAAAAATAATATCATAGGGATCAAAATCTAATTTTTCCGTCAGCAGCTTATAAGCGCGATGACAGATACGCACTTTATCTTCTTTACTGACCGCCTGACCTTTTTCATCAAAGGCCATCACCACCACCGCCGCGCCATAACGCTGAATCAGACGAGCCTGTTTTAAAAAGGCCTCTTCGCCCTCCTTCAGAGAGATGGAATTGACAATGGCTTTGCCCTGTAAACACTGTAAGCCCGCCTCGAGCACTTCCCATTTCGATGAGTCCACCATCACAGGCACTCGTGCCACATCCGGCTCCGCCGCCAGCAAATTTAAGAAACGAGTCATGGCTTGGGCGCCATCAATCATGCCTTCATCAAAGTTAATATCTAAAACATTGGCACCATTTTCGACCTGACTGCGCGCCACCGAAACGGCCTCATCATAGCGATCTTCTTTGATCAATTTAGCAAACTTCGGGGAACCTGTGACATTGGTACGCTCCCCAATCATCACAAAACTTTTCACTTCTCCCCAGGAGAAATTGAAGGGCTCCAAACCGCTGAGCTTCAAAGCCTTTCGCGGTTCAGAACGGCCATGAGGAGAGAGACTCTGCAATGTCTGCACGACCGCTTGAATATGCTTCGGAGTGGTTCCACAACATCCCCCGAGAATATTGACAATACCTTCTTCCGCCATCCGCCCCAAATGCATTGCCAAAGATTCAGGCGTTTCATCGTAGCCCGTCGGACTCAAGGGATTGGGTAAACCGGCGTTGGGATAACAGGAGATAAAACAGTCCGCAACGTTAGCCAGTTCACGAATGTAAGGATGCATCTCATGCGCACCCAAAGCACAATTGATCCCCACACTCAATGGATGAGAGTGGCGAACCGAATTCCAGAAGGCTTCCACAGTCTGACCGGAAAGTGTGCGACCTGAAAGATCCGTGATGGTCACTGAAAGCATCAAAGGCAGCTTCTCACCTCTGTCCTCTTCCACTTCGGCAATTGCAAACAACGCCGCCTTCAAATTCAAAGTATCAAAGGTGGTCTCGGGCAGTAAAATATCCGCGCCACCATCGAGAAGGCCTTGCACCTGCTCCTTGTAAGCTGTCTTCAACTGTTCATAAGTGACCGCACGATATCCCGGATTGTTCACATCCGGACTGAGAGAGGCTGTTTTATTCGTCGGCCCCACCGCACCCGCAACATAGCAGCGCTTGCCCGTTTCTTTCTCATGATCGTCACAAGCCTGGCGCGCCAGACGAGCTGCTGCGACGTTGAGTTCATAGACAATATCGGAGAGTTCGTAATCGGCTTGTGCGATCGAAGTTCCATTAAAAGTGTTGGTCTCAATGATATCCGCGCCGGCTTGCAAGTACTGACGATGAATTTCGTAGATAACCTCCGGCTTGGTCAAAACCAAAAGGTCATTATTGCCCTTTAAGTCCTTGCTGTGATTTTTAAATCTTTCACCGCGATAGTCCGCCTCTTGCAGCTTATACAACTGCACCATCGTTCCCATTGCTCCATCGAGAAAGAGCAGACGATTTTTTAGAACCTGTTCTAATTCCAAAAGAAGGGCGGATTTTTTCATAAAGCTCTTTTCTTTATTTATTTCACGCTGCGGACGATCTCGGCAACAGACTTCACATCATTCAAAACATAGAAATGAACGCTGGGCACACCGAAATTCAACAGCTCTTCCACTTGGCGACGGCACCACTTTTTACCGATCTCCTCCGCGTGCTCAGGACTGTTTTCCACTTCTTCAACCAGCTCCTCCGGCAAATCAATGTAAAAACTTTTCGGAATACTGCGCAACTGTGACACCGATTTCAAAACTTTTAAACCCGGAACAATAGGCACCTGAATGCCAGCCGCCCGGCACTGTTCAACAAAAGAAAAATATTTCTTGTTATCAAAAAACATCTGCGTGACCACATAGTCCGCGCCCGCATCAACTTTCTTTTTCAAGTTCAGAATATCCGCTTTGAGGCAAGAGGCTTCGAAGTGCTTTTCGGGATAACCCGCGACTCCCACGCCAAAATCCAAAGAGTCGGTGCGATCCAACTCATCCAGAAAATTTCCCTCGCGCAAATCTTTCAGCTGGGCAACCAGGTCCACGGCAAAGCTATTCACAGTGCGATCCGCCCGAACTTGTTTTTGAAAATTAGGCCGATCGCCTCGCAAAGCCAGAACATTTTCAATGCCGAGGAAACTCAGCTCAATCAAGGCATCCTCAGTTTCCTCTCGCGTGAATCCCAAACAGAGAATGTGAGCGACGGTATCAATCTTAAAACGATTTTGAATGATCCCACAGATGCCCAGAGTCCCCGGGCGCTTCTTCAAGGTTCTTTTCTGAATCGTGCCATCCACTTTTTCCTGATAATATGTAGTAGAACTGTGTGACGTCACGTCGATCCAGGAAGGGTCCAGAGGCGCCAAGGCCTCGACAGCATCAATAATATCCTTCACCGATCGACCTCGCGGAGGAGGAACAATTTCATAACTGAATAGCGGACCACGTGCCCGTTGAATATGCTCAATGACTTTCATGGGCCCAGCTTAAGGGCACTTCTTGTGTGGTGCAAGTCTTTTACACCAACTTCTCAGACAGAGAACAACTCGCTCTGAGGAGATTCTCATTCACTAAAGTAATTGCTTAAGTTCACTCTTATAAAGAATCACGCAATGCCCGCCAAGGCCGCAGGACCGTGCTCTCGCAACAGCTCTTCTCGCAACAACTGATGATCCGGGAACGTCAGTTTAGGATCTTTGCGCAGAACCTCAAAAGCCGCTTCCCGCGCCTGTTGCAGAATGGCCATATCACGAACCAAGTTGGCCAGTTTAAATCCTGAAAGGCCCGACTGCTTGGTCCCCATAAACTCGCCAGGTCCGCGCATCTCAAGGTCGAACTCAGCAATTTTAAAACCATCCGAGGTCTTCTCCATCATCTCCGTGCGCTGGCGCCCCTCTTCTGATACCGCATAACCCATGATCAAAATACAGAAGCTCTTGTGCTCGCCTCGCCCGACACGCCCCCGCAGCTGATGCAACTGGGAAAGCCCGAAGCGCTCAGCATGCTCAATGATCATGATATTCGCATTCGGCACATCCACACCCACTTCAATCACTGTAGTCGACACCAGAACCTGAATCGCCTGCTGACGGAACTGCTCCATCACCTGCTCTTTTTCATCAGCCTTCATCTTGCCGTGCAAAAGACCAAAGCGCACCTGCGGAAACTGCTGGCGCAGCTTTTCATATTCAGAGACCGCATCTTTGAGATCCATCTTTTCACTCTCTTCAACCAGAGGATAAACGATGTAGGCCTGACGCCCTTTCTGCAATTGCTCCAGCATAAACTGCAAAGCCTGCGGTCTTTTACTCTCATAGGTCGCCCGGGTTTGAATCGGACTGCGCCCCTGAGGCATCTCATCAATAATCGAGACATCCAAATCACCATAGACCGTCATCGCTAAGGTTCGCGGAATGGGTGTTGCCGTCATCACCAAGAAATGCGGAGAGCGCCCTTTATTTTTAAGAACTCCTCTTTGCTCAACCCCGAAGCGGTGCTGCTCATCAATGATCACCAAACCGAGATTTTGAAACTGCACTTCGGACTCAATCAAAGCGTGGGTCCCAATGATCAGATCAAGTCGACCCTCTTGCAGATCCTCTAAAACTTGACGGCGTTCCGCCGCTTTGGTCTTCCCCAGAAGAACCCCCAGCCTCACGCCTAATGGTTGCAACACCTTCTGCGCATTTTTTAAATGCTGTTCAGCCAAAATTTCTGTCGGCGCCATCAGACAGGACTGATAACCCGACTCCGCTGCCAAGGCTGCGGCCATAAAGCTGACCAAGGTCTTTCCGCTCCCGACATCTCCCTGCACCATGCGATGCATGGGATGTCCTTTTTCCATATCTGCTCTGATTTCTGCAAAAACTCTCCGCTGTGCTGAGGTCATCGCGAAAGGCAACGACTGCTCCAATTGGTGAACCCATCGCCCTTCATTGCGCACCTGCGGAGCACCGGCTTTTTGAAAGCCCGTCTTGCGTGAAGCCAGATAGAGCTCCAACCAAAAGAATTCGTCAAAAATAATCCGGCGCTGAGCTGCACTCTGAAAAGCGGCATACTCAGCAGCCCGCTGAGGATCAGGAAAATGAATCTCTCTTAAAGCCTCCTGCCGAGACTTGAGTTGATACTTTTGCAACAGAGCCCTCGGTATGGCTTCGGGAGGCCACTCCTCCATTTGCTGAAAGGCCTGGCGCACCAACTTCATGATCTTCGCCGTCGCCAGCCCCTCAATTTCCGTGTACAGCGGAATCAAGGCATCCTGAGATTCTTCATCAGGCTCGACATCGCGAATATCCGGATGATGAAACTCCAGGCGACCGCGATAGGAAGTCACTTTGCCCACCACTCGCACTTCAGAATATGGCTTGAACCTTTCGAAATAACCGCGATAAGGCACACGAAAATATTTGCAATGAATCTGCCCTGAAGCATCGCGCACCACCACGTCATACATCTTCCGTGTCGAGCGGCCCATATTGAGACTGTGGACAGTGACCACTTGTGCTTTGATACTCACTATATCGTCCGCTTTGAGACTGGCGATGTTGCGAGCTGCCCTTTGATCTTCATAGGCTCTCGGATAGAACTCAAACAAGTCCCCTAACGTTCGTAAACCCTTCCTGCTGAAGAGATCTCCGAGCTTAGGGCCGACGCCCTTTAAGTATTGTATTTGTGTGTCCAGACGAAAGGCCATGGTCTCCGATTATTCAGGATTTTGTTTCTAAGTCAATGTATCCATGGCAGAATTTTCTCATGGAATCGACTTATTTTCGCATCCGTTTAAGCACCATTCGCCCTGACAAAGTGACCAGCTTTGATATCTACGTTTACGTCGATCAAAAGTATATTCTCTATCTCCATGCCGGTGACCGTCTTTCTGATGGCAAGATCAAAAACCTGCATGAAAAAGACACTGGCGACTCTTTTTTCGTTCTGGCTGACGACAAGCAGAAATACCGCGACTGGGTTCGCGAAGAAATGAATTCCGACCTGATCAATCCTTTCGAAAAAGCGAAGATCCTGCGCGAGTCTTCGGTGGCGTTGATGGAGGATCTATTTGAAAATCCCGATGTCAATCGGGCTCTCGATGACTCTCGTCCTATCATCAAAGATTTTATCGATCTGATGGAGCACGCTCCGGAAGCCATGGGATTCATGATCTCCCTCTCAGGGCATGACTTCTACACTTATAATCACTCTCTGGATG
>JBCECD010000087.1:0-7059 GCA_039206745.1 Bdellovibrio sp.
ACCATGAATGTGGACAGCCCTTCAGAGAGTTGATCGCTCGCACCAATACGCGTGGAGACCGCATCAAACAAGGGCAACATCGCTTCGTCACAAGGCACGAAGGACCCCATCTGCGCCAAGATTGCAATCAAAGCCACCTGCCGCATCAAAGTTGATTTACCGGCCATATTCGGTCCCGTTAACAACAAGCAGGCATGAGGACGCAGCTCAATGTCATTGGCGACAAAATTCTTTTTCACCGTCTGCTCCACCACAGGGTGACGACTGGCTTTGAGCTTCAAAGACTGATCGACAGCAAAACGAGGGCGAACATATTTTTCTTCCAAGCTGAGCCAAGCCAAAGCCGTGATCACATCCACTTCACTGCACTGATGGGCCAGGCCCAATAAAGCCGGGCACTGCGAGAGAATTTCACGGCGTAAATTTTCAAAGTATTCAAATTCCAAATCAGCCCGTTTGGAGTTGGCAGTCAGAACTTTGCGTTCCAACTCGACCAACTCATCAGTGCAATAGCGTTCCGCATTGGTCAAAGTTTGTTTGCGCTGATAGCGGGCTGGAGCTTTGTCCTTATGAGTATTGGTGATCTCGATATAGTAACCGAAAACATTATTATAGCGAATTTTCAGACTGGAAATACCGGTCTTTTCTTTCTCCTCAGCTTCCATGCGAGCGATCAGAGATTGCGAATGCGTCGAAAGTTCAATCAACTCATCCAACTCGGTGGTGACACCTTTGCGAATCAGATAACCCTGCTTCGTTGTCAAAGGCGGGTCCTCCACCAAAGTTCTCTCGATTTTATAAGCCAACTGGCGAAGAGATTCGAAATGAGTTTGCACACCCGCAGTTTGAGATAAGACTTCGAGAGCACTGATGCCGGCATGCACGCTGCCGGCCAAAGCCAGCACATCACGGCCATTGCACTGAGGCTGAGAGATTTTACCTAATCTTCTTTCGACATCTCCCATTTGTCCGAGAATCTGTCGCACGCGTTTGAGTTCCAGAACATGCCCGCGCCAGAACTCCACTGTCTCATGGCGTTTCTCGATGGCCTTTTGCTCACGCAGAGGAAAACTCAACCATTGGCGCAGCAAACGACTGCCCGCCGAAGTCTGAGTGCGATTGATGGCATGAAATAAACTGCCCAATCCCTCCCCTTTGTAAGTGGAAAAAATCTCCAGATGACGAAGCACTGTTGTGGAGAGATCCATTCTGTGCTCGAGATCACGCTCTTCAAAGGGCGAGAGTGTCGCTAAACTTTCCGTCCCCGAAAGACTGATCACATAAGACAGCAATCGAGCCGCCGTCCGAGGAGCCTGATGCCGCAGAAGAGAGTGTGAAGTCTCCATTACATCTTCATGATAACTCACCAGGATGCCAGCCTGTCCTGAGAGAAGGGATTCATCCTCTGAAGCCAGAACGATCTCGGCAATAGGTAAAATCTGTAGAAAGCGCACCAATTCTTTGGCATTAGAAGAACGAAAGAAGAAAGCCTCACCCGTCGTCGTATCCAAAAAACTGATGGATTCGCGATCCAAACTCGCCAGATAGTGAGCCTTTGTGCCGTCCAAAGTGTCGGAGTCGTAGACCATACCCGGCGTGAGAACCCGAGTCACCCCACGCTTGACAATGCCTTTGGCTTCTTTGGGATCTTCAAGTTGATCACAAATAGCGACTTTAAAACCCGCTGCCAGCAATTTATTGATCGGCCCCGCGATAGAGTGATGAGGCACTCCGCACATCGGAGTTTCATCCTGTGATTTTTTATTTCGCTGAGTGAGAGCAATCCCGAGAATCGGCGCCGCTTTGACCGCGTCGTCGTAAAACATTTCAAAAAAATCGCCCATCCGAAAAAGTAAGATTTTATCTTGATGAACGGATTTAATATCCCAAAACTGCTTCATGAGTGGTGTTAAATTTGACATAGGGCTGAAAAGTTAGCTTATAGCCCCCAGCCTGTTCATCTAAAATGCATTGTGTTAACAACTAAGGCACTGTGTTATCAAAAGCTGATCCTTTTGGCTCGCCGATCCGCCTTCCGTAGCAACGACGACGGGAACCGTGTAACCGGCCAGCCTGCGCCCCGCTGATTCCTTATCAGGAAAATGAACAATAATGGCCAGAGCGAAGGTTTTCCCTAAAGGACATGTCCTTCAAATTTATTCAGTACACATTTGCCAGCTCCTGGAGCAAATGGTCTGTAACCTAAGCTAACAGATTGCACTCGCGATATATCAGTTACATAATAAAGCCATGAAACATTTATTGTTAATAATATTATGTACGTTAACCTTCCCATTTTCAATTTTTGCAGAAGAAGATGCTAGGATCGACCTGCCAAATGCAATCGGAGATTTTGCCGAACCTATCAATGCTTCAAGGTCTTCTATAAATGCTTTCAGCTGTGCAGAAATTGCAAGTGGGTGGAAAGATAATGAAACAGTCTCTAAATATCTTAAAATTGGGCATACACACGGCACAAAGTTTTTATCATGGATGGAAAAGGCACCTCAAGAAAAAATGCTGAAAGTTGCCATGAATATGGCTGGCTTCTGGAATATAAATTCTCCGGGGAAAAGTATTAGTCCTGATTTTTATCTAGGACGAGTCTCTGCAAGTGTTTCATCTTTTTTATATGATAAATATTTAAAGGAAATACGTCCCAAATCTCCACCGAAAGACACAGTGGAATATTTAAAAAATGAGCAAAATAGAATCTTGGCAAAACGAGAAAAACTTTTTATCGACTATCAGTGTTTAAAATTAAAATAATCACACTTTTTTAAATATCTACCCTGCTTTTCTGGCTATTGGTAAAATGGTTTCGGTGAAACTTCTCACAAAGAACAGCGAGAAACTTAATTTTATTTTGAACGGTTTTATGAGTTGTATTGAGAACTTGGGCTATTCTTCTAACTCCCATGCCATTACAAATCATGTGGAAAACTTTTTCATTCAAGTCTGGTCGATGTTGTCTGTTTGTGATATTGGTAGATTGTTTTGAAAAAGCCAAAGCACAAGGTTGGCAATGAAACCGCTGAACTTTAACTCAGCTTCTTTTTCTAATGAATGAGCCGTTCTTTTTCGCTGGCTTATCACATTTAGGACAGAGAATAGCCTTGGTTTTTTAAGGTATTTAAACTCATATATATTTATTTTACCAAAAATAGCCATGAGCTTCAAAAGTGCCTTAAATAACCGTATTTAATTGAGAAAATATCCCCTTAACAACACTCAAGTATCACACCCATATTTATATCCTATTGATTTCAATGGATATTTTTTCCGTTGTAGTATTATGCTGCATTATGCTACAATAGGACAGTATAGGCTCTCTAAAAAGGAGGAGGTTATGTCCATCCCGATTCGGGTAAGTAATGAACTTTTAGAAGACGCAAAGAAACAAATCAAAATGAGTTATAGATCTTTGACAAAGCAAATCGAGTTTTGGGCTCAGATTGGAAAGGAAGCTGAAGTGAACATGACTCCAGCAGATGTTGCTGCTTTAGTTAATGGTGAGATCGAAATTAAGGTCCTCAGAAAGAAGTCTGAGCCTATAGACTTTGACAAAGTATTCGACGATGTTGAGGCTGACCGCAAGGCTGGAACGATCAAAGCGAAAGTTTTAAAAGATAAAATTTGGTACGAAGAAAATCCAAAAAGTCCGGGTACATTTTTTCGCATGACTAATGAGGGCGAAAAAACTCTGGGCAAGTTTCTTGAGGGAAAGTTTGTGCCTCAAAAAAATCGTAAATAAGGTTAGTTAGGTGTTGTTGATGAAGCAGCTTTGGATACTTGCCGGTGGTAATGGGGCCGGGAAATCTAGATTCTACGAGACCTATTTGAAAGATAAAAACCTTTCGTTTGTGAATGCAGATCGTTTAGCAAGAAATTTCTGACGAACAAACCGTCGAAGTCGCCAAGGCTGCTCAGCAACAAGCAATGGATGCTTGTCTTCAAAAAATTTTCAATGGCGAGACCTTCTGTTTTGAGACTGTTTTTTCCCACGAATCAAAACTTGAATTAATTAAAAAAGCAAAAGCTAATGGCTATGAAGTTGTATTAGTATTTATTCATCTCGAAAGGACCGAGCTAAATATAGCAAGGGTCTACCAAAGAGTTGAAAATCACGGACACAATGTCCCTTATGATAAAATTAAAAGCCGTATTCCGCGCGCAGTTGAAAACTTAAAAAAGGCAATTCCAATTGTAGATAAAATTGCCTTAATTGATAACTCGTCAACCCAAGAGCCACTAAGAACCATGGTCCGTATTAAAGACTCAAAAGTGATCCATACAGAAAACCACTTACCAAAGTGGGCTGAAGAAATTCTAGCCACGATAAAAATATAACGCACTTAATATGAGTCCAATATTTCCAGCTTAATCCGGCTGAGCCCGGATGGCGTGTCTCTGTAAAAGGGAAAAGCTCCCCTCTCCAGAAAAATCGCCTTCCTGATAACCCCCTCCTCCTCGAGACTCAGTTACGAGGAAGCCCCACCAAGAACCCCCATCAACTTCCCATAGATCCCATCAAACCCACCGTTACTCATAATCAAGACCACATCCCCGCGATGAGTCCGATCTTTTAAAGCCGCCACAATCTGATCCGCACCATCAAACTCCGCAGCTGTCACCCCGGCCGTTCGCAAGTCTTCCACCAGCTCATGGGAAGAAAACCGGTCCCCAGCGTCGATCTTAGATTGATCAAAGGCTTTTGCCAGAAGCACTTCGTGCGATCCTTTAAAAGCCTCCACATAGTCTTTCTGAAAAACCTTGCGCCGCGAGGTCGCGCTTCGAGGTTCAAAGACAGAAAAAACTTTTCTCCCGGCGTAGCGCTTTTGGATTCCTTTGACTGTTTCCCGTACAGCCGTGGGATGATGAGCAAAATCCTCAATCACCAAAACGCCACCGGGTTCACCGAGGATTTCCTGACGTCGCTTCACGCCTTCGAAACTTTGCAAGGCGTCTCGGGTCTTGGCTTCATCAAAACCCAGACTCAATGACATCGCGATCACCGCCGTGGCATTGAGAATATTGTAATCCCCTGTGATCGAAGTGTGATAAGGCCCGAGAACACGGCCCGCATGATGCACTTGAAAAGAAAGACCCTTGGCGTTCTGAGATAAAACCTCAGCCTTGAAATCCCCTCCCGTCAGTCCATAAGTCCAGACTCGTTCACAAGAAGTGAGCTTCAGCAGTTCTCGCACATTGGCGTCTTCGGCACAGGCAATTAACGTCCCTTCACGAGGAATCAATTTCATCAGACGTGCAAAAGCGTCTTTCACAGCCTGAAGATCTTTATAGATATCCGCATGATCAAACTCGACAGAAGTTAAAATCACATGTTTGGGACGATAGTGAATGAACTTGGGCACTTTATCAAAAAAGGCCGTGTCATATTCATCACCTTCAATGATAAAGTAATTCCCTTCAGGATTCTTAAAAGATTGCGAAAAATTTTTAGGAATACCGCCAATCAAAAAGCCCGGTTTCACACCCTGTTTTTCAGCGATCCAGGCCATCATCGAAGTGGTGGTGGTTTTACCATGAGTGCCGGAAATCACCACACTTTCACGGGAGCCGATAATGAACTCCCCCATCGCTTTGGGTAAAGACGTGTAAGGGATGCCGAGCTTCATCAGTTCCTGCGCTTCTTCATTATTGGCAGAGATCACATTCCCGACAATGACAAAGTCAGGACGTGGATTCAGGTTCTGCGCCTGATAACCTTTCATAATGGATATTCCCAGGGATTCCAACTGAGTCGACATCGGAGGATAAGGATTGAGATCACTGCCGGTGATTTTAAAGCCGCGATCTTTCAAAAGCCCCGCCAAGGAGGCCATCGCTGTTCCGCAAATTCCCATCAGATGAATATGACTTCCGGGTTTCAATTCCATTTGTTTCTCCTACACGCCGCTGCGGCGATAATTTTCCACAATCCAATTGTGAATTTCCGGGCGCAGAGCCGCAAAGGCTTTGTTATCTGCACCATAAAGAACTCGATTCGACAAAATCACCACGCTCATGTCCATTTTAGGATCATACCAAACAGAGGTGCCGGTGAATCCCGTGTGGCCTATAGAATCCAAAGAGAAATAAGTCCCACAACTCGCAGAACCTGGAGTTGGCATCATATAGCCCATCGCCCAATCGCCTCGCCCTTCAGGGAGGGCTCTCTTGGCAAAAAGCAACGCGGTCTTTTGACGAATTGAATAACGAGCAATTCCCATCAGATGCGAACGCAAGTGCAGAGAGTACCAGCCCACGTCATCAATGCTGCCGAACAAACCGGCATGAGTCGAAACTCCTCCCAAAGCCCAGCAGTTCAAATCATGCACTTCGCCCTGAATCAGTTTTTTCCTTACGGGACATTCTTCGGTCGGAGCGAACAACGACATCTTTTGAGTCAGTTGATTTTCCGGATGGAACTCCAACGTCGTGCCTTGATAAAATTTATTTTTAATATCATTCCAAACTTCCAACAAAGGTTTGTCGTAAAGTTTTTCCAGGACAAAACCCAAAAGCATGAAACCCACATCCGAATACTGAGCCGTCTCTTTCTTTTCCAATTTCAGAGATTGCAGAATATCCTTCAAACGATGGCGTTTTTCCTCGGTGCTTAAACGCTCAGGAATCTCCTGATACAGAGGCAGCCACCATACTAAACCCGAAGAGTGAGTTAACAACTCCGTCAACTTCATCTCCACATGGGGAAACCACGGCAAAAGCTGCTGCACTGTCGTTTCAAAATTCCATAGACCTTTTTCATAGGTCTCCATCATCCCTTGAGTCGCGAAGATGATTTTGGTGAGGCTCGCCAGATCGTAATAGGCATAGGTGTTCCCCACCGCCACATCACAGATAATGCGACCGCCTTGATAAGCCCGCACCATCACTCCCGGAGTGGTGTCACGAATGCGCTCTTCAAGCTGCTTCATCAAATTCTTTTCTAAAACTGAAAATCTCATCAGGAATGCCCTCCTGTTTGAATCACCAAAGTTCCTTGTCCCTTTTCAACTGTTAAAACGGCTGAAGTGTTAAAGGGAACCGGTCGTT
>JBCECD010000087.1:7069-7968 GCA_039206745.1 Bdellovibrio sp.
CCTGCATTCCTTGCAAAAGAGGAATATCAAGGTCCTGCGCCCAACGTTTAAATACCAATTTAAAATTATTCTTTTTCGTCGAAGGCTCCTCGCCTCCGATAAAATCTCCCAGTAAAAGCCCACGGCACTTTTTAAACAGCCCTGCTTGCCGGAACTGTTCTAAAATCCTGTCAAGGCGATACCCGCGCTCACCTAGGTCCTCAATAAAAAGAAAGGCACCATCTGTTTTAAGTTGCCAAGGTGTTCCCAGCGTCGACTGCAATACGGTCAAGTTGCCCCCCACCACTTTGCCCTTGATCACTTTGGCAGCCTTGGCCGCCGCATTCAAAGGTTTGAGCTTTGTAAAGCTGATGCAATCACTTTCCCCGAAAAGAAGGCGATGCAGTTCCTTTTCATAGCGAGGAGCCACTAAATTGCGACCTAAGCGATCTAAAAGAGGCCCATGCAGAGTTGACCAACCCCACTCTTGAATTAAAAAAGTATGCAGAGAGCTGATATCACTGATGCCAATAAGAAGTTTCGGCTGGCGAGGCTTGCGCATTTTTGCCAACATCGGCACAAGGCGATTGCTGCCATATCCCCCACGCAAACACCAGATGACCTGAGAATCTTTGGACTCAATCGCAGCCCGTAAAAACTCACCCCGCGCCTCATCTTCATGGGCATGCAAAAAATGTGGCTTGATCAAACCTTTGGGAATGCGCGCCTGGAGATTCCACTTTTCTAAAAAAATGCGGGCGCCCTCAACTTCATGAGGCTGCGATGGATAGCCAGGAGCCACCACGTCGATAATATCGCCTTCTTGCAAGAAATTCCAACCTGCTGCCACCATCACACTCTCTTAATAATTTCTTTGATGGCCTTTTTATGCTTTTTACCGGTGAAGATCTCTTCAATCT
>JBCECD010000088.1:0-7960 GCA_039206745.1 Bdellovibrio sp.
GATTAAAGGCAACAAGTTGCGTTACTGCAAATTTCCAAGATCCGCTCTCGCGAACCTGCACGCCCACTGTGGACATGCATTGCAAAGCAATCAGGAAGAAAACCATCAGTCCAATGACAGAACTGACTGTAAAGATCTTCTCTCCTTCCGCATTGACCGCCGCGCTCATCTGAGTCAGGAGAGACTGCTGTTGAGAGTCCTCATCGGTATCAGTGATATTAAATGTGACCGCCAAAGACGAAACGAAAACCTCCCGAGCAGCGAAGGCAGAAATCAAGCCCACACCCACTCGCCAGTCCACGCCCATCGGAGCCACGACCGGCTCAATCACTTTCCCCATCTGTCCGACATAGCTCTGCTCCAATTTCGCATGGGCATCTTCGGCATTGTAATGAGGGAAGGTCGTACCCACCCAAATGATTACGGCAAAAGCGAAAATGATCGGTCCCGCTCGCTTGACATAAGACAAGGTGCGCGTCCACGCCTGGCGCAAGAGCACACGAACTTTAGGACGACGATATATTGGCAGCTCCATCATGAACAGAGAAGCATCCGTTCGCGGAATAAAGCGACTGACCACTCCTGCCGCCAGAGCTCCCACCACAATAGATCCGATATACAAGGCGGCTAAAGCCAAACCCGCCTTCAAAGCAGACTCCCCGTGAAAGAGGAACGCAATAAAGAGAGCATAAACCGGCAAACGCGCTGAACAGCTCATCAACGGAATCACAAAAGAGGTGATCAAGCGATCCTTCTTGGAGGGAATATTGCGAGTTGCAATGATAGCGGGAACCGCACAGGCAAAGCCCGAAAGCAGAGGAACAAAAGAACGACCGCTCATTCCCAAAGCGGAAAAAGGCCGGTCAATCAAAGTGGCCGCTCGAGCCAAATACCCTGAACTCTCTAAAATTCCAATTCCCACAAAGAGAATAAAAATCTGCGGAACAAAAACCATAAAAGCGGCAAAGCTGGTGACAACTCCGTTTGCAAGGAAATCCGTCCACAAAGCGTCAGGGGCCCACGAAGTCACCACTTCACTCAAAGAAGTGAAAGCACCATCAATCATATCCATAAAGGGAGCTGCGGCCCAGTACACGGCGGAGAACAAGCCTCCCATAATGAGAACAAAAAACACCAGACCCAAAACAGGATGCAGAAGAACCTTATCCCACTTTTCTGTATTGGCAACAATGCGATTCAATCGCTCTTGAGCATGGTCTGTTTTATGAGTCAACACTGCCGAAGCCAGACTCTCGCACTCGGCAAGCTTGCGCTCTTGCTGCGCAAAATCCCAGGAGACGGGACGAGAAGCTTGTTGAGTTCTCGCCGGCAGTTTTTTCATCTCAGCAATGATTTCGGTGATTCCACCTGCAAGGAGACCATCAAAAGTTAAAACAGGACACCCCAAAGACTGGCGCAGAGAATCCAGATCCAACTCCAGACCTTCCCGGCGCAAAAGATCCGCCATTGTGATCACCACGATCATTGGAAAGCCGGTCTCTTTTAATTGTAAAACCAATTGCAGATGGCGCGCCATCTGAGTTCCGTCCACAACAACGATCACACCATCAACTTGAGGCACACGGGGATTTTCATAGAGAGCCCGCAATGTCACCCACTCATCCTCGCTTTTAGGATGCAAACTGTAGGTGCCCGGCGTGTCCATCACTTGCAGAGATTCCGCGCCCCAATGGGATGATAAATGTCCCAAAGAAAACTCGACCGTAGCTCCAGGATAATTCACGGTCTTAAAGCGGGAACCCGTTAGCCAGTTGTACAAAGTGGTCTTCCCGGAGTTCGGTGCGCCCACCAAAGCTATGGTTTGATTTTGAGCTGTTACGCTGGACTCAGCTTCACTTGCGCGCATGCCACTTCCTCACTTCTCAAGGCTAAAAAACTGGTATTAAATCGAATCAAAAGAGGACCGCCAAAAGGCGCACGCCCCAGGACCTTGAACTGCATTCCAATACGCAGCCCCATCTCATGCAAGCGTTCGCGCAAAACTTCGTCGCCGACGAAATTCACAATCTCGAACACCTGCCCCGGTTGGAGAGAAACACTATTTAAGTTCATGATCTTCCTCTGAAAATATAGAGATCTGTTTGAGACCTTACTAGTTAAAGTCAGGATTGGGCAAAGGGAAGTTCTTTACATACAAGCCCCTTAATTGAAAACAAACTGAGAGCCGTTCTCGACAGGGGCCGACCTGAGTCCTGTTTTTGTGACCTCGCCTTGAGTTTGATCCAGCTCGACCGATCTGAAGTCTATATGGATTTAAGTTTTAAAACATCTTTAAGTTTAAGCAGCTGGATCCTTCTTTCAACCTTCTCACTGACGGCTGGAGCCGAAACTCTCTATGCTCCTGCCTACTGCTCTCCCAAGGAGCTCACCCTCTCTTTACGCAATCCCACGTCTGAACTGCAAAGAGCCTGGGTACAAAAAAGAGTCGGCGATGAAATTCAAGAGGTCTCCTACGACCTGGCCGCCGGCGAAAAACTCCTCCTCTGGGGAGTAGACTTCTTGCAGCCTGCGGAGGCATTCACTCTTAAATCGTGGAGCGCTCAAGGTGTGAAGGCGGAAGTTCAGTGCGGAAAAACCCTCAAGATTCCTTTAACAGGAACGACTTCTCCTCAGGTCACTCACCTGCTGCCCACCGGAGTTCGCGAGGTTCGCCTGCATATTCTGAATCTGTTCCTTCAGAGCAACCAAATTAAGCTCTCGGCCTGGAACAAGCTCAATAAACTGGTTGAGCAAAAAACTCTCTCGATTAAAAACTCTTATGATACAGAGACACTGAGCTGGTCTTTCTCCCAAGACATCGCTCGCATTGAAGTGCACGGAGCAGCTCGTTTGCATTCTCTCCTTTTTTACACCTTGGCAGACAACAGCGAGAAATTCAGTCCCGGAGTGGCTCTGCAACCTCTGGCTCTCAACCCCTCTCCAGAACAAAAGTATTTCCTGGTCTCCACTCGCGAGGCTCGCCCTGAGCAAGCTTTTATCATTGCACTCACTGACCCTGAAAAAATCGCCACGGCCCGTCTGCAAATCACCAATCCCCTTCTCGAGAAGATCATCGTGGCACGCATCACTCTTGGTCACGGCGAAGTCAATCGCGCCATGGGAGCGGCTGACAAGTCTCCTTACTCATGGTCGGTGTCGGATGTCGATGCCTTTGCTGACTTTGCCCACATTGATTGTGATGGCAGCCCTGATCTTACTGAAGAGCGACTTTGGCAGAAGATGAGCGAAGGCGGACGCATTTGCTTCTGGCGCTATCGTATCGTCCGTGAACTTTCCGTGGAAGAAGTTAAAACCGGGCGCAGCCCCCAATCGCTGCACTCCTCGCCTTGACCGCCTTTAAAGCAAGGCTTTAGCGCAAGCTCGAAGCCCTTGATGAACTTTGTGTGAAATGGTCTTTCCCACATTCACCACTCGCATCACTACCAGGCGAACGGACCCCACCACATCGCCCACTTGCGCTCTCACAAAACCTTTGTAGAGAGGCGAGACCATCACCCGCAGGAAATTCCGCCGTTCAAATTTGTTAGTGAAGGTCATAAAGTCCGCTATAGGCGGCGGAGGCAATCCTAAACTTGAACCAAAGCCCGCAGAAAAATAATTGCTCGAGATCGAAGAATAACCGGGGATCAAGGGTGGATAGAAGGTGCTCCCTCGCAGAGTTTCCGCCCCTTCGCGGGAGGCGATACTCAGACCGACTTTGGCACTTATTCCCACCACACCCACTGCGGCCACGGTGTTTTGATAGACTTCCGAGTTGTGGAAGATTTCAAAAACAGCGGCTTTGGTTTCGCGATTAAAAGCCAGACTCAAGCCGATCTCTTCAACACCACCGAATCCTTTTTCACGAAGTCCCGTCTCAGCCAGCACTCCAACAACAAGCATCATGCCGATCTCGTTGGACTCTGCCACCAAAGGAGCTTGTGACCACAATTTATAATCCATACTTTCGAGAATAGACTGCACGGCTTTTTGCGAGCGTTCACGGAAAGGAGGTGCCGTGGATGTCGTCTCTGCTAAAGGATGCGTAAAGACTCCTTTCACTTTGTTTTTTACAAAGCGCAGGACATCCCCCGTCAGGCTGCCCACGCCATAGACGAATCTGGTCGAATGCAGAATGCGGGCCGTCTGCTGTAAATACTCGCGGCGCGCCTCGCGAAACTCCTTTTTTTCTTCATCTGTCATAGTCTCGTAGGCTTCCAGAGGATTGCTCTCTTCACCTGCCGGAGTGTTTATTCGAAGAGCTTTTTTCATCACTTCCCGATCGGGAAAAGCAGCGAGCTCATAGACGTGCTGACGACCTATATCAATACGGATTTTTTCACTCTCAACAACTTGAGAGCTTTCAAGGGTCCACTCTTGAACCTCATCTCCCTCAATAGGAGGCAAAGACCAGGAAAGAGCTGGAAGTAAAAAGAGCAATACCGATAACGTCCAAGAGAGAATTGATTTCTTCATAAACCTGCAAGGCCTCTTGCAAACCGCAAGCCCGAGCTAACTATATGAAGGGTCTTCTATTCCCATGACTAAGACCTGAACAGAGACAAATTTTGGGAGCCCATCCAGGTTGAGAGACCGTAGAGAGAGCGAAATAAGGGGCTTGCGTGCATGTAAAAATCACTCTGTCTTTAACAAAAGAGGGCTCCGTACTTATGCTCTTTTTCCCACAACAGTGGAGGCTCCCTGTCCCGGGGTTTCGGCTACATAAACCCGGAGTTGCACCACGCCGTACTGACGAAATTCCTGGTAAAAGTCTTCCGCCAAAAGAGCGGAGAGCTGCTCCACGCTGGTATTGGTGACCGGCAGAACTTCAACTTCTTTTTGCGGGAAAACATAATAGCGATCGCGAAAATTCACCTCGCAGCCCTGCGCGGTTTTTTGAATCTTCATATCTGGATGTTTTCCAGGCAAAAGCACCCTCTCGTCCCAAATATCCAAACGCTGTTTGATAAAACGTTTGAAAACATTAAAGTCTATAAAATAGCCTTCTTTGTAGGAGGAAGCCTGATCGGGGGTGCGAATATCCACACGCACCTGATAATTATGTCCATGCAATCTTTCCGCGTTCTTTTCATCAAAAATCAGAAAGTGAGCCGCTGAAAATTTGAAATTTTGTTTCGCCAAATGCAATGTGGTCGTGGACATAATCACCTCGAAGTGATTATATAACTATCATGAAATTCGAACTTAAACAGCATTTTCAAATCGAATCCGCCCGCTTTCTGCCCCACCTGCCCGCAGACCATCCGTGCTCGCGTATGCACGGTCACAGTTTTAAGATCATTCTCACTTTGGTCGGTGATTTGGATCCACAGATGGGTTGGCTGATGGACTTTAATGAAATCCAAAAAAGAATGCAGCCTCTGCTACAGCAACTGGATCATCGTGTCTTGAACGAAGTCCCCGGCCTGAGTAATCCCACTTCGGAATTGCTGGCGCAATGGCTGTATGATAAAGCTTTGCCCCTCATTCCCGCTCTCAAACGGGTGACTGTGGCCGAGACACCTTTTACAGAGTGCTCCTATCCAGCTTAGGGAACTTCGCGATAATACGGAAGAGCAACATAGTCTGCTTGCGGATCAGAGGCGCCTATAAATTCCAGTGAAGGAATGCGAATTGCACGACGGTCATCAATTTGAATGCGCATGGAAGTGAGTTCTCCTCCCGTGTAGTCATATCCGCTGCGATAATAGTCGACTTTCAATCCTGGTATTGTCTCAAGCCACTTGCGCAGAGACACTCGCTCGTCCTTGCTCTTGATAATCTGAGTTTGCGCGCCCAGGCCTTTGAATTCTTTGCCCAGGAAAATAAACAATTCTCCATCGGCAGCCAAGCGATCCAAATACACTTTCAAAGTTTTATCGGGGGCATATCCAGATAAAAACTCATCGCCATAAGCTGTGATCAACTGGGCCTGGGGACCTGCTGACGACAACTCCTGAGTTGCCTGATAAGAAAATTTATCCGGGTCTACACCTTTGGTTCGCCACTTCATCCACATCTGAGCCAAGCCCCAAAAGACATTTGTTTTCTCGTACTGATAATTTTTTAGTTTAAGATCCCGTCCCACTTTCTCCGCGATGGGAGAGACGTTGATCCAAAGATCCTGAGATCCCAAATCCTTGATTTTTCCGAGGAGAGGATGAGTCAACTCGCCTGAGCGAAATGAATCCAGAAAATCCTCTGTGGAATTCTGTTCTGCTTGCCGAACATAGAACTGGCGCGCGTGTTCACTCACCTGCCGTTGACGCTCTTGCAAAACCTCTCGAGAAAGTCCTTCCTCCTCGAAAACTCTTTCTGGAATTTTAACTGCTTTATAAAAAATATTCTG
Organism: Bdellovibrio sp.; assembly: GCA_039206745.1. Lineage (GTDB taxonomy): Bacteria > Bdellovibrionota > Bdellovibrionia > Bdellovibrionales > Bdellovibrionaceae > Bdellovibrio. The sequence goes on from JBCECD010000088.1 coordinate 6,350, forward strand.
TAGTGGAGGAACTGCAACCTCCGAAGTTCTTTTAGAAATATCCACGGACCAGACATCGATCTTCACCATTTCATCTTCTTGTTGTTCGCGATGAACTGTTGTTTCCAGCTCTGGAATCGTCTGCATCCACTCCATAAGATTGAGGACTCGTCCTTCTGCCGTGATCACCTTGGTCGTCAGACCGTAGGCCGCCGCACGCGAGCCCATGTAAAGAGAGATCACTCCTCGATGGCCTGTAGACTCATCGAACCTCACGTTGTTTGCGTACCATTGTAGAACCACATCCACTCGATCTGAATACGCCGTTGGACCGACCACATCGGTGATCCAGTCACTTTGAGGCACCTCTTTAAAAGAGATATCTTCAATAAAATGCCCAGCTATAACACCGAGACGGGGCTGAGGTTGCGCCTTCGTTTCATAGGCGATAATGGTGCCATGCCAGCCTTCGGGTAAACGGGACATCAACTCACGGGCAGCAACGCCTTCTCCACCTCCGGCATCGAGATAATATCCAGAGGGTCCTGCATTTTTGGCATTCCTCACAAAGTGGCGGAAAGAAGGACCTAAAATGGGCAGGTAGCGACTGAGTCCCCGGCTCTTCTCAAAGGTTCCTTCGTTGTTTTTAACGTGGGCATCGGAGACTCGCCCGGAAGCTGGAGACAGCGCATCCTCGCAGCGTTCATTGGCAAACACTCCAGAGGAAAAACTTAAAATAGACATGATCACGATAACCGAAGCTATCGACTGCTGAGCAAACATATAAATTCCCTTGCTTGCAAAGACCGTTCTTAAAGCTCTCTGTCTGCAACTCTCCTTGGCCTCGCAGAGGGCTCGCCATCTACCAGTAATCATTAATACTTTTTCTCCGCAATTATGGAAAAAAGATCCCGAGGGGATCTCAGAGATAAAGGGGTGTTAAAGATTTTTTAAAGTGACCCTTTTTGTACACCCTTTTGAGTTTGTGAGGAACGCACTGGTTTTGAAATCGCAAAAAAATAAACCTCCTAAAATTCGCACTCGATAGATACTGTTGGATTCTCTTCTTCAATGAGTTTTTTTAGAGTTTCACCATTTTCTTTACTCATTCCAATAAATGGCAGAGCTGTTTTATATTCATAAGATCCTCTTGAGAAGACTGATTTTTCATCTAAAACCGTATGAAAAAGAATAGAGTCCTGATCTATCTGCTCATCATAAATAAGCACCGCAGATGCCTGTGCCGTCCCTGCGAACCACATCTGAAAAGCGTAAGAGGTACTTCCTTTCTTTATGAGAGCAACTCCTTCTTTTTTTAGATCCTCATAATCAGCCTTTTTATCTCCAAAAGAAAAATATCCAATTTTTTTATTTTCTAGTGAGTTCGGATAAACCGACGGACTTCCTCTAAAAAGAGCCCCTTTAAATCTTAAAGATTTTTTTTGTCTATTAAAAAGACCTATCGTCCACTCTACTGCTATATTGCACTTTCTGCGAGCAAAACTAGTCCAACGCAAAGGCTGCATATAAGCTCTATAGCGATTATCACTATAATCTATCTGTTCAGCAAACTTGATATCTGAATTAGTATTGTTAATATAAGCATTACCAATAGGCAGCTGACCGTTAGAT
>JBCECD010000089.1:0-318 GCA_039206745.1 Bdellovibrio sp.
GACTAGGAGCCGCCGATGCTGACAGCTCGGGAAGATCCCACTACGAGTATCCCCCTGCCGCTCCCACCTATCGCCCTCTCCGACAAGACACCTTGCAAGAGGACATGAGAACTCGCAGCCCCGGCTCTCGTGCCAGATCTGAGCCTCATGAACAAGATTCATCAGGCAATGTTCACCAAAATGAAGAGCGAGAAGAAAATCCGAATTACTAACTTGGATCAGTGGCTCGCACTCGAAGATGAGGCGCGGTTTGAAGGATAGAGCTGAGGACATTCGTGATCTTGAATCTCTTCAATCGAACCGCGCACTCCCGTCTTC
>JBCECD010000089.1:328-7935 GCA_039206745.1 Bdellovibrio sp.
TCCCAAACCAAATTCGCCCATACGCTCCTGCGCTCCCGGAATTTCCTGGGCCATCAAATGGAAGGCGTTTTTTTGACTCAATTCTTTTTCGCTGATCTTTCTCGCCCAATAAGTATGTCCTAACAAAGACGTCGGCATCACAGCCCACTTGTTTCCGATTTTTTTCACCTGTCGCGCCATCTCTTTTTGCACTTCCACTTTGGAACATGAAATATGCACATGCAGTTGATTCTGACTGCGCCCGAATTGCGAATTGACTGCTAAAGAAATATGTTCAGGCTTAATCGCTTCGCCATGCAACTTCTCCATCGCCGACCGATGAACCCAGGATAAGTAGAAATAATTAGGACCACTATCTTCCAGCAACTCCGGGCTTTCCATCCCGGTGATTTTGCGAGTTGGCATAAGAAGGTATTGCAAAATACCGCGCTGGTCTTTGAAAATCACATATCCCCGCTCCTGTCCCTGCTGAATGTGAACCTCGGCACATTGATTTTGCGGTTGCTCAGCTTCAAACTGAGGCAAACACTGCGTGCTGATAATGCGCCAGAGAGCATCGGACTTTGCAAGAGGGGGCGCCGTCGTAACAGAGGACGTTTGTTTATGAGAACACGCTGATAAAACGAGGATACAACATATTAAGAGCTGGAAAGATTTCATTCCTTTTTTTAACAGGAACATTCATGCTTTACATCAATAAAATGTCGTCTTTACACAAAGCTGATGCTGCTTTTTTTCTTGATAGGATCTGCTGTTAGTGATCTATTATTATTCAGAAAAGGAATCTACTACCATGATGAAAATACTTTTATCCAGTCTACTCTTCTTCGCGGCTCCTGTTGCTTTCGCTAACGACATGGAAGCTCTAAAAGTAACCGAAGTGATCACTATGAACTTTGGCACTGTCTCTTACGGTGGGTCTGCAAGCAGTGCTCTGCAATTGCAAAACACGGGCGGAGTCAATATCACCAACATCAGCTGGAAAATTTCTGGCTTTGGCTTTTCCGCTAAAGACAACTGCCCTCGCGCCTTGGCTCCAGGACAATCTTGCCGCATTTTGGTTCGCTTCGTAAATACAACTCCTGGCCCTGCTATGGGAGAGTTGCTTGTTTACACTTCTGACAAAAACTACAAAGTGAATTTGTACGCTGTCGGCCAAAGAGACCCTATGCCAAACCCACCTATTCCTCGTCCTTAATTGAGGAATTGGAAAGGCCTCCCCTTCGCTATCTATCACTCCATAGGGAATGAAGATTCAGCAGAGAGGCCTTCACCAAACCCCTAGTCTCGAACTGGGGGTTTGTTACGATACTCAGCCTGACGAGCCAACATCCATCCTGGATACTCAGGCGGCAATTGACTGACTTCATTGAGCGCTTTCAGATCCTGATCTTCCAAAACAACTTTCGTGGCCGCGATATTATCGTCCAGCTGTTGCACAGTTTTTGCGCCAATGATCACAGATGTGACATTTCTCTGATGCAGCAACCAAGATAAAGCCACCTGCGCCACAGAAATATTTTTTCTTTCAGCAATTCCGCGCATGACATCAATACAGCGGAAGGCACGATCTTTATCTACAATAGGAAAGTCAAAGTTATTACGACGGGAACCCGCAGGCCCACTGCCATCACGATTGTACTTACCGCTTAACAGTCCGCCCGCAAGAGGGCTCCATACCATAATTCCCAATTTTTGATCTTCCGCCAAGGGCAGAACTTCCCTTTCCAAATCTCGCCCGGCAATCGTGTAATACGACTGAATGCTCTCAAAGCGTGCCCAGCCTCTTTTATCTGAAATCCCCAAAGCTTTCATAATCTGCCAACTTGCAAGATTACACAGGCCGATATAGCGAACCTTACCTGAGCGCACGAGATCATTCAGAGTAGAAAGAGTTTCTTCGAGAGGAACTAAAGCATCGAAACCGTGAATCTGATACAAATCGATATGATCCAGTTTCAGACGTTTCAAACTGGCCTCCACTTCATTCATAATATGGTAGCGCGATTGCCCTCGACCATTAGGAGTGTCATCCATAACGCCCGTGGATTTTGTTGCAATCACCAATTGGTCCCGGGGCAGACCTAATTTTTTGATCGCCTCACCCGTCAGCGTTTCCGACAGGCCAAAAGAATAAACATTGGCCGTATCAATAAAATTAATTCCCCGATCAAAAGCTCTTTTCATCAATTGCGTGACTTCATCAATTTGTAGATTTCCAATCATCCCCCAAGTCCCCTGACTGCCCCCAAAAGTCATAGTGCCCAAGCACATTTCCGAAACATAGAGACCTGTCCGACCCAGTATATTGTATTTCATACACACCTCCGTAATACCTGCCATTGTGACCAGATTACGGATCCAGAACAAATCATTTTCTGCTTTTCCGGATTCCGTCGTCCGGAATTTCGGACGATTCATAACCCAAAATCATTATAAGGCCTTTCGACGACTTTTGTCCTCGGCACACCCCCTGCAAAAGGGGCTCGGCACCAACACTTTTAACAAAGGAGAATAAAATGGGAAGACGAAGAAGCGAAGTCACTGGAAATGGATCTACTGTAGTTATTACTTTACCTACGGTTCCCTCTGCTCCAGTCGAAGTCACACGCATTTAAATGACCCTAAGGCCACTCACTGAGCGGCCTTTTTTTTGGAGGCTTTATGTCCATATCTTCATCAGCAGTTTTAGAACAGACACTACAAGAAATGCAAGTCCGCTTCGAAAGCCTGGAATCCGACGAGTCCCTGCAGGTCTCCTTCGGCAGACTTCTGACATCAGACGGTAATCCATTGTCCTACGGCAGTGCGAATGGCTCCCTCCATAAAATCAAAGTGATCGCAGAATGCATTGAACACGCTTGTTTTACAAAAAAATCTTCCACTCAAACGACGACACTTCGTCAAATCATGCAGCAAAAAGAATTTCAAACAGATCGAGTTTTACGTTCTCTGGATAGTAATATTTCAACTCAGACTGTTTCTTTTCAACGCTGGTCTGAACCCCAAAAGTCGGTCCAAGTTCCGGCAATTTGGTGTATGCCTGTTGATAAGACCGCAGAGTCCCTACCCGCATCCCTCTATTCCAGTTCTGGTTTTAGTTTTGGTTTACATAAGGACATGTCTCTGCAACATGGCCTGCTGGAACTGATAGAACGCCATGAGGTTTCTCACCTCCTGTACGCCTTGGATCATCATCTACCATGGAAAGTGCGAAAATTAGAGCAACCACCTCTAGCGAAAGAACTCGAAAAAAAATTTGCAGGTTCCCTGGAGGTTTTTGAGATCTCACGCATTTTTTCCGTGCCGACGGTCTTCTGCATCTTTTATCCAGATGGGAAAAATTCACGTTTTCCCCTTCCGCAAACATCTTCAAAAACAGCCATTCATTTAGAAACTGCCTTAACTGGAGCCATCAGTGAAATGACACAGATTCTGTTTCTTTATTCAGACGAAGAATACCAAGAAGATCTTGCCATTACACAAAATGAACTTCTCTCCATTCCTCACTTTTCCGCCCTCTTCCTTGAAGAATTAAGAAAGTCCTCTCCCCATTCATTTATGCCAGCAACTTCGCTCCCTAAAGATTTACCCCACCTTGATGTGGCCGTGAAAAAAATTGAGGACCAAGGATACTTCATTTGCGAACGGACAGTTCAATCTTTCGCCTCTGGAGCTTGTGTGAGCCAAGTCTTTATCGCCGGTTTTGAAAAATACAATCTCATCCGCTTGGGGATTCAAACCCCTTGGCATGGAACCTTTGGAGATCATCATGGCCTCTAAAAAAATTTTCGCCACTTTATCTGATTCCATTCGACACTCGCCGGCTCTTTTCATTCAAGCTTTAAGTTGGACTCTCCTGCAAAAATTTTTGATGGCGGCCTTACCTCTTCTGCTGGGGAAAGTTTTAGATTTTATCCCGGAATGGCAGCACAACTCGAAGCAAGGTTTCATCTTGCTAGGAAGCTTTCTCGTCCTTTGGATTGGAATTTTACTTCTCGCACCTATTCAGAACTTTTCTTTAACTCAGTTCACTCAGAAAACCGTTCTACACAAAACAATGGAGTGGTTCGAGAAATGTCTCAATAAAGATCTCCACTTCTTTTTTGAAAACAATGCCGCCCGAGTGACTCACATTATCGAGCGTGGAATTCAGGCCTATGAAAAACTCTTGCATCATTTCTGCGACACCCTCCTGCCTTACACCCTAGAGCTATTGATCACCGGAACCATTCTCTATATCTATGGCGGATGGCCGGCGCTGATAGGAGTTGTTGTTTTGGGTTTAGGCCAATCCCTTCTCACACGCTATCTGATTGCACAACGACGTCATCATATTGATGAAATCAATGAGATTGAAGACACCTTGGCTGAAGAGAGTACGGAGCTGCTGCAAAAAGGCTTTATCTTTCAAATCCACCGCTCTGCGGATTATGTTTTGAATCGCCTTTACAAAAATTTTTCCCGCTATGCGGAGACCAGTGCGAATTTGTCTCGCAGTGGTAGTTTTCTATCTCTACTGACTCCTTCATTTCAAAACGTCTCCACCCTGGCTGGACTTATCCTTGGCGTGATATCTTATCAACGTGGCAGTGCCACCGTAGGTGACATTGTCGTCCTGATCGGCCTTCTGGGTCGAGTGTCCGCTGTGTTAGGAGATAGCATTGGCTCGCTTCGCATCTTTGATCAGTTTCTGGCTGACATCCGTGCTTTAGAAGCTTTAGACACTTTTCCCACCATCACACGTGCAGGAGCCCTCCCTGAGGCTCCCCGAAGTCTGCATCTGCGCAAAGGTCTTCTACAAAATACAGGGGGACGTGACCTTTACATCAGTGAAGATCTAACTTTCAAACAAAATGAAAAGATCGCTATTATCGGCGAGAGCGGCTCAGGCAAATCCACCTTGCTCACCTCCCTTTTCGGCGTGCATACAGGGACACGCGAACAGGTGCTGTGGGATGGACAATCTTTGCAATCTCTATCTCACGAAGCTCAGCTGTCCTTTTCGACTTATTGCCCACAAGAGGCTTTGATTTTTCCTGGAACCCTGGAGGAAAATATCTTGAGTGGCTCTTTATCCACCTCGAGTCATCTCCCCTTCCTCCTTGAGAAAATGAATCTGGTGCATCTGGCTCAAGACAGAGACAGCCTAACGGAGGGCCGTATTTCAGGAGGAGAGGCAAAAAGGCTCTCTTTGCTCCGTAGCCTGAATCGCTCAGCATCTCTGCGTTTTTTTGATGAGCCCACTTCGGGTTTGAATTTAGAGGGTGCCACAGCGGTGTGGTCTTTACTCCTGGGCGAAACCTCTCTCAACACGATCACTTTTTGCACGACTCATGACCTCTCCAGTCTTCCGTCATTTCACCGCATTTTGCATGTTCAGGATGGGGTTGTGAGAGAGCTTTCTATCTCCCAATGTGCATCTTTTTGACAAATTCCCGCAGTTTATAATAGGTATCATTGAGTTTTACAGTGATACCGAGTTGTTAACAGCCGCTCATAAAAGTGTCTAACCTTTAATCGGTTCTGTAATATTTTTTCCCCGGCAAAAATATCCCCCCTTTTCCGGATAGTTTTGCTAACCTCCACCTCAACAAAAACACAAAACAATGTATATAGGAGTATATCATAATGAAATCAGTCGTAATCACAGCAATCTTGTTGGCTTCTCAAATCTCTTCTGCAGGCGAAGTCGCTTGCCAAGTTGTAACGAGCAAAGGTTTCGGTAAAGAGAGCACTGTTGCTTTGACAAAAGTAGAAGGCACTTTGCAATCTACATACAAAGCTTCTGCGGTTATCGATGGCAAGCAAGTTGAAGCGGAAGTTGTAGCAAGTGCAGGAAAAGTTTCTGTACAAAACTACAGCGCTGACGCTGCTTTTGCTAACATGACTTTGAAAGTTTCTGATGCTAAGGGAGCTTCTCTTGCAGAAGTTCAATCAGTAAGCAATGTGATCTTGGAGTCTTCTGGCTCTGGAGCTGTTAAAGCTTCTGCTGAAGGTTCTTCTTACGCTCTTGCTTGTTCTTTGAAGTAAGATCTCTTCTCTGGCCGCGCCCTCTCCACAGAGGGCGGCCATTGTTTTAACCAGCTTGCGAGCTGCGCATCTCCCATTGTTTTACAACCAGAATCCATAATCAGAGCAACTCAGCGTTCAAATAAAAATCATATCCACGGTCTCGTCTTCAACAGACTCTTTCATTTTCGTGACAAAAAATATTTTTCCTCTTAGGCTGATCTTCTAAGAAGGAATCCCTATGAGTCTGGAATCTTCCGCTTCTGACCTTTCAAAAGTTGTTATTCTTCTCGGTGCCGCTGTAGTCATGGTCCCTCTTTTTCGACGCTGGGGTCTTGGTTCGGTTCTCGGCTATCTGGTTGCCGGACTGCTGATCGGTCCCTATGGCGGAGCTTGGTTTTCGGACCCCGGAGCCGTCCTGCATGTGGCCGAACTCGGCGTGGTGATGTTTCTCTTTGTGATTGGCCTCGAAATGCGTCCGGCCCATCTCTGGAGCATGCGCAAGGCGATCTTCGGGTTAGGATCTTTTCAGATTTTAACTTGCACTTTACTGCTCACCACATTGGGGCTGATGTATGGCCTTCCTCTCTACGCCTCCTTTATTGGCGGCATGGGATTCGTGCTGACCTCAACGGCTATTGTGATGCAAATCCTCGGAGAGCGTGGCGACTTTGCCCTGCCTTCGGGACAAAAAATGATTTCCATTCTGTTGTTTGAGGATTTGTTGATCGTGCCTCTGCTTGCTTTGGTGGCTTTTCTCTCTCCGCACACCGTTGATACAGCTGAAGGATCAAAGCTTCTGTCAGTAGGTATCAGCATCGGCGCCCTTGCCACTCTGATTGCCGCAGGGATCTGGCTTTTAAATCCTCTGTTTCGCTTACTCGCCCTTGCCAAAGCCCGAGAGGTGATGACCGCGGCAGCCTTGCTAGTGGTTTTAGGTGCCGCTTTATTGATGCAAGTCAGTGGACTGTCTATGGCCATGGGGGCCTTTTTAGCTGGAGTGCTCCTAGCCGAATCCTCATTCCGCCATCAAATTGAAGCGGACATTGAGCCCTTCCGTGGCATTCTGCTCGGACTGTTCTTTATGGGTGTGGGCATGTCTTTGAACCTCACTGTTGTGCTTGCCAATTTACCTTTCATCATCTGCGGGGTTCTTGCGATGATGTTCACCAAAGCCTTGGCCATCTATATTGTGGCTCGCCTCACAGGATCCCAGCATGCAGAGGCTCTGGATCGCGCCGCTCTGATGGCACAGGGAGGAGAGTTTGCCTTCGTGCTTTTTGCCGCCGCTTTGGCAGCGGGGCTGATTGATGCCGAAACCAATGCTAATCTCACAGCCATTGTTGTATTGTCCATGGCGCTCACGCCTCTGGTCTCGTTGGTTGTGCAAAAATGGGGGCCTTCTCCAACTCCATCCTTAGAGGGCATCGAGACAGCGGACAATCTTCAAGGCAGTGTTCTGATTATCGGATTTGGTCGTTTCGGACAGGTTTTCAGTCAGTTGCTTCTCACCAAAAATATTGATGTCACGATCATTGATTCCGACGCCGATATGATCCGCAGTGCGGGCGAGTTCGGCTTTAAGATCTATTACG
>JBCECD010000090.1:0-7769 GCA_039206745.1 Bdellovibrio sp.
GGAGAGGATATGGTGCAACTTTATCGCAGCACCAACTTCTTTGATATCAGTGGGTACTCTCTTTTGGATCTGTCTGTGAACGAATGGTATGTCTTGTATGAGCGACCTCGTCGTATCATGGATGTGATGCAAGAGAAGGCCATGCACTTTTTCAAGAACTCCTTGCCAACTCAAAGATTTGAAGTGGCCCGTCATGTTATGCGTGAGAAGTGTGAAATCGGCACATCAGAGCCTTTCATTCCTCGCGCGGTGATGGTGGATTTTCAGAATATGGCGTGTTTGAAGCGCAATCCTTTAGGTAAGGCTGTAGGACTTATCGTCACTTGCAGAGCTGAGATCATTGCCGCTGGTGACGAATCTTTAAAAATTCAATTTGTATAATATAAAGTTAAGAAACCTTAGGCACACTTCCCTGTTTGGGGTGTGCTGCCAAGACCTGGCTGACAGGGCGAACCCGATTTTTGATAATCCATTCAAAGTTGTTATCTGTATTCAACTCGGGCAAATCCTTTTTTAGAACCTGATGAATGTCGGCGAGATAATACCAGGGTGCTTCCGGGAACATGTGATGTTCCGTGTGATAGTTGAAGTTCATGACGGCCCAGCTGGCAAACCATTGCGGATAAATACAACTGCGGGTGACTTCATGTTGTTGCCAGATTGGCAAGCGCACTTCAGCGCGGTTTTGTGGCAGCTCGAGATGGTGTGGGAAGTTGACCGCCTCAACGGCAACAAGATAGAAAACCACAGCCGGAGCAAGAACACCCAGAACAAATTGCCAAGGCATAAAAAGGCAGAGGCCTCCCCATAAAAGCAGAGGACTCAGATAGCTCACCACCAGAGCTTTATCATGGGAGTTTTTATGAACTTGTTTTGCCGATTGATACCAGAACACCACCTGTTGCAGAGTGGCCAGTAAGGGAATCCAGGCGGCCCATGTGGTGTGCAGGATTTTTTTTAAGCGCTCGGAAGAAGTCGGAAATACTTTTATAATCAGCATGACGGGGTCTTTGTCGATATTGCCACTCCAGTAGTGATGCTCCAGGTGCACTTTTTTCCAAGGTTCATAGGGAAGAAACGACACGCAGCCACCGACGACTCCCGCCAGATCATTGACGATTTTGTTGCGGCTGACGGCTCCGTGTACAGCTTCATGCATGAGAGCGAAGCCGCGAAACATGAGGATAGAGATCAAAGGAGCGCTGGCAAGATGAACCCAAAAGCTTTCTGAACTCCACCACAGCAAAGCTGTGAAAGCAACCAGACTGGCGTCGACAGTGCAGTGTTGAAGGAGCTTCGAAGTTCGGGGTTCGAAGTTCATATTGCGACGAATATTTAAATATTGAGCTTTATCCATATAGTGAACCTTAAGAAACTTTCTTGAGTTGAGAGGGGGCCAGATATTCTGCTTCGGGAGAGACCCGAGGAATATGCAGACGTTCATTCCAGAGATCTTCGGCCAAGGCCTTGAGTTCATGGCGAGGATGATTGCGCACTTGATCCTTGAAAAAAGCCATAATATCGACCATATCTCCATAGCCGGAGGGAATATCCTGATCAATCTCGGTGGCGCCCCAGCGCGAGCAGACCTCATTGACTTTTCTGCTCTTACGAACCGCGCCGGTCATCGCGTGGGCCTGCGAGTTTAAAAAAGTTTCGACAATCATACCGAGCAAGAGATCCTTGGTGGAGAGACCCAACTGATTGCCGCGCGCGAGGGGGTGAAGAGTGTAGTTGCTGCATACGATGATATCGGGGCCTTGTGAGCACAGAACATCTAAATGCTGAGCTTGCCAGTTTTCAAAATAACTGTCGCGGCTGAAGTCATCGCGCTCGCGATGAGCCCAGCGGAAAAAACTCATTCCCACGCAGATGTTCTGGAAAAAGAGAGCCCCGACATAATCCTGCCGAGTGAAGGCATCGGAGTAGACCTTTTTTTCTATTTTCAGCTCTTCAAAGGTCTTTTCCCAGACCTCATGCCAACATTTGTATATTTGTTTATGAATCTCATTGAACTCTTTGAGCGGCTGAGAGCCGGGACACATCACGTACGAAAAATCCTTCTTTTGATTTGCCATGAACACTCCTGAGAAAAAATCAAAAAGATAAGATCTTGTCGGCAGGAGGTTCATGTGGCTAAAGAGTTATTATTTACGATTATCGAATTGCGACGAAAGTTCCAGGTGAAACAGTGGCGATGCGATAATAGAGGTCATGGTAATTCTTCATGACCTTGGAGTTGTACTCCCCGGGGCGGACATTGGAAGCCAAAAGTCGCCGCACATTCTTTGGACCCATATTATACGCGCTGACATACTTAGGGGCTTTGTGCGCGAAAGACTGTCTGAGATAAGTCATATAGGCCAGACTCAAACGAATATTCACCGCTGGATTTTCGAGAGTGCGCGGACCATGCCAAGAGATTTTATATTTCCTTGCAATCCACTCAGCTGTGTCGGGCTTGATCTGCATCAAACCAATCTCACCATGTCGTCCTACCGCCAGAGGGTTGAATTTACTCTCTGTTTTGATCACGGCCAAAACAAAGATCGGATCGAGGTGGTGTTTGGCACTTTCAGTAATTACTGTGCGGGCGATCACATCGGCTTGCGCCTTCCATTTCGGAGCCAAAGACTTCTGTACTTTGTCTCGAATTAATTCATTGAGAGAAGTTGTGCCTTCCAATCTTTGAGCTTCACTTCCATTGTAGGCAGAGCCCAAAAGCTCTTTAGCATGAGCAATGCGCGACGCCTCGTTGACTCTGTCCATAGGAAGTAAGTTCTGCTTACTCCATGAAAAGAAATCGAAATTCATGAAAAGAACCGACGTGAGCGTGGCGGTTGTTAGAGCGAGTCCGATTTTGAGATGTTTCGTTTTCATATCCGCGACCTCCTGTTACTCAGATAGAGTTCAAAGGTCGTGCCGAAGATGTAAGTCTGTGAAATGAATCAAGTCCTGGAATGAATCAGGACTCAAAAACCACCCATTGGAGTTGAGCCAAGGGGGTGTCAAGCAATGTCTAGACACTGTCTGATAAATAGTTAGCCAATATAAGACGAATTCCAGATTTGAGACGGTCGATATAAAACACCCTCAAACTGACGGATTTTATTATCGGGGCGTTTTATTTTTCCTTGTGTCTGTCATCACCTTTTATATTTTAAAAGAGGTAACGACGATAGGCCACGCTGGAAATGATCCCCAAACCCATCATGGTGGTGAGCATGCTCGAGCCGCCATAGGAGAGAATCGGTAAAGGGACTCCCACAATTGGCAGAAGGCCAATCACCATGCCGATATTCACGAACATATGCCAGAAAATATAGGCCAACACTCCGACGGTGAGCAGAGCGCCGAATTTATCCCGCGAGTTGGAGGAAATACGAATGCAGGTGACGAAGAGGAAACAAAACAATCCCACTACGGCCAAGGAGCCGACAAAGCCATGCTCTTCACTGAGAACGGAATAAATAAAGTCCGTATGCCGCTCTGGCAAGAACTCTAATTGCGATTGTGTTCCCTTCATGAAGCCCTTGCCAAAAAATCGTCCTGAGCCCACAGCGATCTTTGATTGAATGCTGTTATAACCCGTGCCGCGCGGATCGCTGGTCGGGGAGAGGAACGTCAAAACGCGGTTTTTCTGATAGTCATGCAAGACAAACTTCCAAGCCACAGGCAGAGCGATGATTCCCAAGGCAATGGCCGAGACAAGAATGATCTTTTTCACTTTCGCAAAGATCAACATCGAGCCCCCGATAGCCGCCAACATCATCGCGGTTCCCAAGTCAGGCTGTTCGACAACCAGAACAAAAGGAACGCCTAAAACAATCAGAGGTAAGAACATCTCTTTAAAGCCCATGCCCGCACCCTGGCTGTTGCGAGTGGAGAGGATCTTGGCCATCAACATGATCAGGGCCAGCTTCATGGTCTCAGAAGGTTGATAGCGGAAAAAACCCAGATCAATCCAGCGCTGAGCTCCCAGGGCAATCTTTCCGAAGAAGGTCACATAGAGAATCGCGCCGAGATTGAGGATATAGATGATCAAGGCGATCCGACTGATGATGACGTAGTCCAACAAGGTGACCACCAAGAAGACGGTCCAGCCCACTGCCAGCCACATCAGCTGAGAAATAAACAGAGAGGCGACATCGGTGGAGGTGGGGCCGTGAGTGGCGCTATAGAGATTGATCAGGCCAATGACATTCAAGGCGAGAATGACAATGATCAGATTGATATCCAGTTTTTTAAAAAGAGTTCTTTCTTCGACATGCAGAGAGTTGATCACTCTATTCTCCTTCAGCAGGCTCAGGAATGGTGGTTGGTGCGGGGGCCACCGCGCGATGAGATCCTTTGGCCTTCAGGGCCGCTTCGATCACTTCAGGATGATACTTTTCAAAATAAGCTTGGACGATATCCCGAACAATAGGTGCGGCCCCGGTGCTGCCATGGCAGGCATGTTCGGCCAGAGCGGCCACAGTGATTTCAGGATTGTCAGCGGGAGCAAAGGCAACGAACCAGCCGTGATGGCGCATGTGCATAGGGCGACCTTCACACTTGGCATAGATTTGATCTGCGGAAAAGCCCATCACCTGAGCGGTTCCTGTTTTGCCGGCCATCTGCACGCCAGGGACTTTCCAGTGCTTGGCGGTTCCTCTCTCGCCATTGGCCACGCGACGCATACCTTCCTTTACGACTTCGAAGGTCTCTGCGGAGATCTGCACGCCATTGGGTTGAGGCTGTTGTAAATCGCGCACCACTTGAGGGAAGTTCTCGCGCAGAACACGGCCATCCTGATCAATGATTTTGCGAATGATGAAAGGCTTGACCACTTTTCCTTCAGTGCCGATCGAGTTGTAAGCAATGGCCATGGACAGAGGTGTGACGTTGACGAAGCCTTGGCCGATGGCGGTGCTCAAGTTTTCACCTGGCTGCCACTCTTCACCCATGGTGGCTTTTTTCCAAGCGGAATTCGGCATGGTTCCAGAAACTTCTCGGCCCAGCTCGATGCCGGTTTTCTGACCGATGCCGAGGAGGCTGATATAATCAAACATCTTATCCACGCCCAGAGCGATACCCATCTTGTAGAAGAAAACATTCGAAGAGCGTTCGAGGGCCTCATAGACTGTGATATTACCATGTCCCCCTTTTAAGTGGTCATGATAAGGACGGCGTCCAAAGTAGAAAACGCCGGGGGCACTCACTACGGTGGTCGGTGTGATCACTTTTTCCTGGAGGGCCGCCACCGCCACGAGGGGCTTGAAGGTCGAGCCCGGAGAGTTGTGGTCTTGAATAATTTTATTGCGCAAAGGTTTGTAGGGATCGTTGATCAGGCGCGACCAGGTTTGCGCCGAGATCCCGACGGAGAACTCATTGGGATCAAAGGAGGGCGTGCTCACCCAGGCTAAAACTTCGCCGTTGGTGCGCATGGCGATCACGGCTCCGATGCGGTTCAAACTCATAAAGGATTTGAAAGCCGCTTCTTGGATATCGCGATCAATGGTCAGAACGGCATTGTTTCCGTGCATGGGAATTTGATCTTTAATCTGCTCGCCGTAAATATTGGGAGTTTGCGTGACAGCTTCGCGGCCATGGGCATCGACTTGAATAAAGCTGACGCCATCTGCTCCGCGGATGTCTTTTTCGAGAGTTTCCTCAAGTCCGCTTTTGCCGATGATATCACCTTGCTCAAAGCGCAGGGCGCCTTTGTACAAATCATTCAGGATAGGGAGTTGGCGTTTGGAGATTTCTCCGACATAGCCAAAGAGCTGAGCTCCGTTCAGGCGCAGAGGATAGTAGCGCACGATGGACTCGCGGATCTCCAAACCCGGAGTATCGAGACGCATGCGTTTCAGGCGGAAGACCTCTTCGCGGCTGAGATTTTCTTTGAGACGAATCTGAGCAAAGGGTCCGTTTTGACGACGGCTCTTTTGTACTTTGAGAACGACTTTGTCAGGCTCCATGCTGAGCACGGGGCCGACGGTTTTCGCCAGAGCCTCCAGATTCTCAATATATTGAGGTGTGAGGATCGCTTCAAAGCCCGGCAAGTTCTCCACCAGAACTTTGCCGTCCCGATCCAGCATCAACCCGCGCGGAGCGGTGATTTTATTTTGTTTGATTCGATTTTTTTCCGAGAACTCGCGCAATTCATTTCCAGAGATGACTTGCAGATACCACAGACGGCTGGCGAAGATGAGCACGGTGAAGGCAATCGCGAAATAAAAAATCTTATAACGGCTTTGATACTCTTTAGCCTCATCAGGGTTGCTGACGTAAGTACTCATAGCTCCAATCCTCCGGGCTCATGCACCAATTCGTCTTGAGTGAGCTTGTCTAATTTTGCCAGGGCCCAGTACATCGGGAAGGCAAAAGAAGGAGTGAGGAGCACTTGAACAAAGCGATCCACCAACTCAAAGCTCGCCGGATTTTTTTCCAATAGCAAAGAAGTCAGAATGTATATCACGTGGTAGGCTACGGCGGAAAAGGCCGACATGATAGTATAGTAACCCGGGCCGGTCCAAAACACCCGGCTTTTTATACCATAGACCAAAGTGAAGAGCACGAGCAGGCTGATCCACATCATCTTCAAAGGCATTGCGGTGAAAGACAGAAGAATAAAGCCCATCGCATACAGAGTGAGAATGGCCGGATAGGGTTTGCGATAAAGGATCACATACACCACGAGATTGAGCCATAATAAGGGTGCCGGCACATTCTCAAAGAGCTGAAACCACAAGGTCGTCTGCACTCCGGCTAAAAAAAGAAGTGCAGCAAAGAAAATGAGAAAATTCAGAATGATATTCCAGCGGATTTTCACGGTGATTCTTTCTTTTCGGTAGAAGAAGTGGCGGGAGCCGCTGGGCCTGTGACTTCAGGAGCCGGCGTGGCGGCTGCCTGCGGAGCATACTTATCGCCGAAGTCTTCATCTGCCGCATTCAGGACAACAAAGACCTCCTCAGCTTTGAACGGATCCACCACCGGGCGCAAGTCCACCTTCAGAGAGACGCTGAAGGTTTTGCGTTCCACGGACTCGACAATGGCGACAGGAAAGCCTTTGGGAAAGATGTTGTCGAGGCCGCCGGTGACAACCAGGTCGCCTTCTTTGACATCCTCTGTTTTTTCGACGTACTTCAGGGAGCATTCGTATTTGTTTTTACCTTCGACAATACCGCGGGCCCGAGTTCTTTGCACAACGCCATCGACCACCGAGTAGCGGTCTGTCACCAGCATCACATGCGAGGTCAGAGGTTCAGGTTTGAAGATATAGCCGAGAACTCCATCCGTGGTGATCACGGCTTGACCGGCTTTCAAGCCGTCCTGGGTTCCTTTGTTGATGGTCACGGTGTTGTGATCCAAAACTAAATCGCGACCGATGATTTGTGCGGCGACCAGGCTCATCTTGGTTTGCTCTTTGAATGAGAGCAGACCGCGCAAACGGTCGTTTTCGATGAGCAGCTCATTCATTTTTTGCAGACGTGTTTGCAATTCATTATTGGTGCTTTGCAGATTTTCACTCTGTCTTTTGATATTGATCAGATCGAGGTACATGGCGGTGGTACTTTTAACGCCATGGCTGAAACCGTAAAAAGTTTCCGAGATGCCGCTGCCAAGCATGGAGAAGGGGCGAGACAGCCAGTTGGACTCCTGAGGCCTTTGCTGCATGTTGATGGAAATGAGCGGCAAAGCCAAGACGATTCCGATCATGATAATTTTTTTGAGATCAAAGTTGAAAAAGTTCAAAAGTCACCCTCTGTTGTAAGCACTCATGCATA
>JBCECD010000091.1:0-7753 GCA_039206745.1 Bdellovibrio sp.
GATTTCAAAAAGCCTGAATACTACCGACAGGACTGGCTGGTGGGCTTCGGCTGGGATGACAGTCAGTGGAAGACGGCCCCGCATAAACGGATTTTAGATCAGTTATTTCCGCACACACCTGTCCTGCTGGCGCGAGGAGATGGGCATCGCTGTTGGGTGAATTCGCGCGCACTGGAGCTCTTAGGTCAGACTTCCGAGACGGGTGTGCTGTTGGAGCAAGATCACTTAAAAGCTTGGGACCGATTGCCTGCTTTCACGCGAGAACAACAAAGGAGTCACATTGTAGCGGCCTGCAAAGTCTATAATGCGGCAGGCTTCACGCATGTGCGTGACATGTCCTGCACGGAGTCTCTGTGGAATCTTTTAGTGGAGATGTCGCGAGCTCAGGAATTAAATATTGCGATTGAAGAAAATTACACTTCGTATGGGCTGGATGATTTTGACGGCATTTTGCAAAAGTGTTTGCAGGCAAAAAAAGAGGAGACTGCGCGAGTGCGCATGAAAGGGGTGAAGGTCTTCTTTGACGGCTCCTTAGGTTCTGAAACAGCTTATTTGTCTCAGCCTTACTATGGACGTGAAGGCGGGGGGCGAGGTGCCCTTCTATGGTCCTTGTCTGATTTAGAAGAAGTTTTAAAGCGCACTTGGGCTGAGGGCTTGGAGTTTTCCGTACATGTGATTGGAGACGAAGCGGCTCATCAGATGGTGTTGTTGGCGCGGAAGATTTCAGCGCAGGGACATGTGGGACGTTTGAATTTGGAGCATGTGCAAATTTTGCGCCCTGAAACGATTCAGATGATGAAGCCTTTGCATGTGCGATGTCACATGCAACCCTGTCATTGGTGGAGTGACCGTCAGTGGTTGGAGCAAAAATTAGGTTCTCTCTATCGCTATGTTTTTCCCTGGGAAGCTTTGCGTTTAGCGCAAATTCCGATCTCCTTTGGCTGCGACAGTCCGGTCGAAGCTCCTTCTTTTTGGCGTAATAAAACCGCTCTCGATGAAAGTGGGCAGGCTGCAATTAAGCCTTTTAAGGGCGATCTTCTGCTTTGCCACTCACATCCTGATCCTCATTTTGCACCGGCTCGCACTGTGGTTGAAGATGGAGAAGTGCGAGAGATCCAGTTTTTACCCACATAGCTATCACCACTGAATGAGTGAAGATGAAAGAGTGATCTGTTTGTTCTGCAGTGTGGTCACCACAATGCCTGCGGCAAGTACGCCGGCAAAAATCCACCATGTCTTCTGTTGTCGCAGCCAGTGTTTTGGTGTTTCGAGAGATTGAACACAGTCGTCAGAGAAGTAAACCTGACTCTGAGATTGCAACTCTAAAGGAAAGTCTTGAACTTTGAATTTTTCACAGGAGCCCGTTACCCAAGATTTTTTTGTGAAGTGTTGTTGCCCCACCTGTTCCACAGTTCCAAAAAAAGTCGCAGGTGGTCCTTCATTGCTGAGAAAAGTCCAATGATGAGGAGTGCGAGCGGCAAGACGAAGGGAGGAGGAAAGAGGCCTGCGCACAGTTTCAAGTATCACCTCCTCAAACCACGGATGCTCTTTTTGAAAGCGATTGCCATAAAACAGTTGAGAGGGGCAGGCGCTGGTGGAGTCCCCTTCTTGTAATAGCCAAATACTGCGACAAGCGATCTGCATCAGATCACGGCGGCGCTTGAACTCTGAGGAAGAGGAGAGCAAAGTTTTCTCCTCTAACAACCTCAGGCTTAAATCCCGGACAAAGCGGAGACTGGTGAGGGTTAAAGGTGATTTCTGATGCTCTTTTCTCATTTCATCCAGAGTCTCTCGCGGATTTTCGAGAAAAGAGTCGCTTCGCTGGAGGAGGTTTTCTTCTTGGGCCGGCTGATTTTGAATTTGTTGTTGTATATAATCGCTGAAGGACAACAGATCTGGATGTTCTCGAAGAAAGCGCTGATATCCCGAAGGCGAAGCCTCGGGAGCCTTAATCAGAATATTTTGCGCCCATAGTGGAAAGGCACCTATGAGAAGAAATAAAAGTGTATTCATCAGATCTCCTTACTTTTGATATTCAATGCGAATGGATTTTCCCTGTGAACTCACGGGAATTGTATTGGCTTCGGTTTGAGGGTTTTGCACAACGGCGATAAAGGGACCCGAATAGCTTAGCAGTCGGGAGCTTTCGCTATCTCGCACCAGGACGGCATACTGTTGAGGATTCAGGGGAGCTCGTAATAACTTCAGGCGACTGCCTACTTTGATGCTCGCCAACTGTTTTTCGCCCGAGGCGAGATAGAGGTCCACCACCCCACCGAGATCTCCCACTAGTGAAGACAGGGATTCAGCATTGACGATCTCTAAAGGCACCAGCACGAAACCTGCAGGAATATAAGTGTCGACAGAGTGAGGATCCTGAAGGGGAGTCTTTTCTGACGACAGCTTTTCCTGCCGAGAGGGAACGATAAAACTCAGGGCGCCTAAAAAAACAAAGGCGATAACCAGAGAGTTACTGCGAAACAGATCGAGAATTCTTTTTTTCATGGGAAGACCCTCCTAAAAATTGATAGCGCGATGTTTGTTTTTTCAGATCGGACAGCTGGTTTAATGCGGCAAAGCCGATCAGGAAAATGAAGAGCATCACCAGGCAGACTTCAATGAGGATTTGCCCTTTATGATTTGAGCTTTCCATGTTGCCTCCTGAGGAACGAGTGAAACCGCGCAGGTCTTGGTGAAGATAAAGTGGCCTGTTAAAAACTGCGAAAACGGAGCAGCTATCTGCATTCGGTAGCGCCAGTTGTGTACCAAAGCCTGCTCATTCTCAAAGTCATCTTTCGGTTAATAGGTGGGCGCCGGTCCGAGCTCGAGAGGTACGACGGCCAACCGAGGCGCCGGCTGGGGTAAGAGACTCCAATGAGTTTGCACAAAAGGGGTTAAAATTTTCGGCCCTATTTTTTCGAGCTCGCGCTTCGTTTGATGATGGCTGAGCGAGAGTATTTGATCGCTATGTTGAATAATCTGTTTTTGCCTTTGATCTAACACCTGCCTCTGTTCATAAATGCGCAGAAGCCGGGCTTGAGCCGCAGCAATAGCCACAGGATTTTGGGTACTCAGAGCTATTGCCAATTCTTGAGTGGCTTTAAAATGAGCGGCTCGCAGGCGGCGGGCCTTATTGTTAAGAGCCAGCAAAGAAATCAGAAGAGGGCGCACCTTCTGCTGTCCTTGCAATCCTAAGGTGCGACAGAGGTATTTGATTTCCAGGTCTTTGCTGACAAAGTTCCAGGTTGCAAAAAGAAACACAAAACCCGCCATCACGACTGGCAATAAACAGAGCACAAAGATAAGAGCAAAACCCGAGGTTGAAGATTTCATCGAGTCACCCCTCGCAGCTCTTTAAATAATGACAGAGGGGGAGTCAGAGGAATGTGTAGGGACGCTCTTGTTCCCAGCAGATGCGTTTGGATCTTTTGTTGCCGGGGCGGCAGAATCACAAGCAGACGCTGACGAAGTTCTCTTTCACAAAGAGAGCCGGCTCTGCTCTGTGCACATATCAAGGCTTCATGCAGATGATAATCCGCTAAAAAGTAAACGGCTCCGCGATGCAGGAGTAAAGCCAGAGTCCCTATCGTTAAAAGAAATAAAGGCAATGCCAGGAGAGTCTCCACCACTCCCTGGCCCTGCTCTTTAAAAAGAAGCAGTGTCATACTCTACTTCTCCTTGGAGCGGGAAGACGTCACGGCCCCGTCAAAGAAATTGCTGAAGTCCTTCTTCTTGACCATGGTGTCGGTGACCTCATAGGCGGATGGATTTTTACCTTTGCCTCCCAGGACATTGGCGACGTTGGCGAAACGGACTGAGACGTTGCCGCCGACAACCTTCATTACGGAAATACTTCCGATAGCGATGATAGCCACGATGATGAGATACTCAATCATGCCTTGGCCACGACGGTTTTTAGAAAAAATTATTCTCGACATAGAACTCTCCTTTGCGGAAGAGTTCAGCAAAATGCAGACCGGGTTTTAAGTGAATAGAATCAGATCAGAGGTCCGAAGCTTTGATTGTGGTGTCGGACCGGACGGACGTTACGAGTTCTTACTTCTTTTTGCCTTTAGAGTCTTTTTTAGCAGCTTGAGCTTTTTCTTCTTTAGCTGCTGCTGCGGCTTCTTTTTTTGCGCCGGCTTTTTTTGCTTTTCGTTGAATGATAATACGATCTAAAATTTCGTAAGCTTCTTTTTGTAAATCGTTCTCGAAGATAAAGCGGTAGAAGCCTTCGATCTCAGGACTTTGACGGAACTTTTTCAGCGAGGTGGGAAGACTGTCGGACTGAACGAAGTCAATAGAGCTGCCATCTTTTGAGAGTTTTACTTTTTCAGCCATGATAATTCCCCTGTGTTTTAAAGGGTTTGTACAACGGACCCGGCATTTGAATCAAGGATAAAATGTCTTGGGCCTGCGCTAAAAGCACTCTCCTAGACTTGTCTATCACACCTGCCACGAGGTTAGGGCCGTTTACTAGAGTCCTTTTTCTAGCTCTGGGGCTGTGGTGGAAAAGTTCTCATGAAGGCAATAAACCATTGAATTTCTTCACTAAATATCAGAGATTGAGACTCAAAAAAATGCGGGAGGTTTTGCGGTGCTTATTCTTAATGGCAAGGACGTGGCAAAAGAAGTGCGGTCAGCCCTGATTCCCAGAGTTCAGCAGTTTCAGCAGAAACATTCGCGAGCTCCGCATTTGGCAGTGATCATTGTTGGTGACGACGGTGCCAGCCATGTTTATGTTAAAAATAAAAAATTAGCCTGCGAAGCTGTGGGCATGACTTCCACTCTTCACGGTTTGCCTGAAAACACCTCGCAACAAGAGCTCAATAAAAAAATTGAAGAGCTGAATCGCGATCCTGCCGTCGACGGCATTTTAGTGCAATTTCCTCTGCCTCGTCATTTGAATGCGGAAGAAGTTTTGGCATTGGTGGCGCGAGAAAAAGACGCGGATGGATTGACTTACTCTTCGCTGGGTTTTTTTTTCGCGGGCAAACCTTTCGTTAAACCCTGCACTCCTGAAGGAGTGATGACTATCCTGAAACATTATAAAATTCCTCTTGAGGGAAAAAGGGCTGTTGTCATCGGACGAAGCAATATTGTCGGCAAACCCATGGCGCAATTGTTGTTAGAGGCCCATGCGACAGTGACCATCTGTCATTCGAAGACTTCTGACTTGAAATCCTATACCAAAGAAGCGGATCTTGTTGTCGTTGCGGCGGGCCGTCCTCGCATGTTGGGAAAAGAAGATTTTAAAAAAGGCGCTGTGGTGATCGATGTGGGCATTCATCGCGGAACTGATGGCAAGCTCTGTGGTGATGTGCGTTTTGAAGAGCTTGAGGGGTGGGTGCAGGCAGCAACACCTGTTCCGGGAGGAGTGGGACCTATGACTATTGCCACTCTTTTGCAGAATACATGTTTATTAGCTGAGGCTCGCGCTGCGCAGAAATAGAGGAGCGGATTTATGTACACGGGTTTTTTAAAAAATGTTTGGTATGTCGGACTGCTCAGCCAAGAGTTGGCCGTGGGAAAGTCTCAAGCGCGCAAAATCCTGAATGAGCCGATTGTTTTTTTCAGAAACTCAGCCGGCAAAGTTTCAGCCGTGCGAGATATCTGTCCTCATCGCGGTATTCCGTTAAGTTATGGTCGGGTGATCGAGGATACGATTGAATGTCCTTATCACGGCTGGAAGTTTGATGGCTCGGGCATGTGCACGGAGATTCCCTCTTTATGCCCGGGACAGGATTTAAATCCGAACAAAATCAAAGTGCGCTCTTATCCTGTGCATGAAGCTCAAGGACTTATTTGGATTTTTATTGGCGACAAAGATTATGATCTCACTCTGGCTCCGGCGATTCCGGTGATGAAAGCCTTTGGTGAAGACGTCAAGCCTCGCTTGAGTTATGTGGTGAATTTTCCTTGCCATGTCGATCACGCGGTGATCGGCTTGATGGACCCGGCGCATGGGCCTTATGTGCACAAGAGCTGGTTCTGGCGTTCTGAAAAAACCATGTTGGAAAAATGCAAAAAGTTTGCGCCGGTGGATTTTGGTTTTCAAATGGTGCGCCATCAGCCGTCTAAAAACTCTAAGGCATATAAACTTCTAGGCGGTACGCCAACGACGGAGATCACATTCACTTTGCCAGGCGTACGTGTGGAGCATATTCAGGTGGGGGCACGCAATTTTTATTCTTATACGGCGTTGACTCCGGTGGATGACAAAAACACGCGAGTGATTCAATTGGCTTTTTGGGACATCCCATGGCTGACTTTGCTGAAGCCGGCGATTCATCAGTTCTCCAAAACTTTTTTGGGTCAAGATATGGACGCTGTCACCAAGCAACAGGATGGTTTGCAGTATGATCCGAGTTTGATGTTGATCAAAGATGCGGACACTCAAGCCAAATGGTATTATGCTTTGAAAACCGAGTATCATGATCATCTTCATGAAAAGAGATCTTTCCACCATCCTGTTCAGCCCACTGAACTGCGCTGGAGAAGTTGATGAAGTCAGGCTTTATAAGACGAGGTCTGATAGGGGCATTGGCTTTGTCGGTCCATCTGACGGCAGAAGCTTTTCAATTGCGGTATGTAGGTGAGACCTCGATTCCGACGGGGCAGAAATTTCAGAAGACAGTTATTGGCGGGCTGTCGGGAATTGCTTGGAAGGACAAGGCTCTGTATGCGGTCTCCGATGATAAAGGTAAAGTGGGGGAGCCTCGATTTTACAAATTTGATTTGAAGATTGCTCAGGGGAAGGTCACTCTCACGCCACAAAAAGTTTTTTTTATTACGAATTTACCAGCAGTGGGCGATAAAAAGCCTTCTTTGGATGCGGAGGGTTTGATCGCTCTTAAGAGCGGCGAATTTTTGATTTCCACTGAGGGCAATAATAACGCCAAGCCTCGTGAGATGCCGGGTGTGATGCGAGTGTCGAGCACGGGGAAGTGGCTGGCTGAATTGCCGGTGCCGGCGAAGTTTTTACCTGAGCTGACAGGGCAACAGAAGAAAGGCATCCAGAACAATGCCGCTTTTGAGGGGCTGACGAGTTTTGATGATGAACGGGTGTTGTTTGTTGGAACAGAGGGAGCTCTTCAGCAGGACATTTTTTCTCAGAGGAATGAGAATGAGGTGTGGACCCGCATTCTGAAGTACGAGATGAAGACCGATAAAAACTATCAGGCGGTCACAGAGTATGCTTATCGTATTGAACCCTTTAGTAAGAACGAACAAGGCCAAGAGGTCTTCCGAGGAGTCTCGGAAATTTTAGCTCTTTCGGAGAAGAAGTTGTTGGTCATGGAGCGAGGGGTTCGTTTGTCTTCGGCTCATCTTTGGACTCAGACGATTGGTTTGTACGTGGCAGATCTCTCCGGGGCCACCGATGTGAGTGCTTACGAAAGCTTGCTGGAGAAGAAATTCACCGGAGTGACGAAGACAAAGATTTTGGATTTTGAAACAGACCTCACAAAATACCGCCCTGGAAAAGTGGTGCAAAATTTTGAGGGTTTGGCTTGGGGACCTGCTTTGCCGGATGGACGTCGTAGTTTGTTGGTCATGAGTGATAATAATTTTTCTAAGAAAGAAACCACCGAGTTGTTGGTTTTTGCAGTTGAAGGGGAATGACGTGGTAACAGTGTGGCGTTTGCGTCCTGGGGCAGACAAAAGAATTCGCAGTGGCCATCCTTGGGTTTTTTCCAATGAGCTGGCGGCCAGCCCTCGTGGACTGGCGCCGGGTGGTGACGGCCGACGCCGA
>JBCECD010000092.1:0-7644 GCA_039206745.1 Bdellovibrio sp.
ACGAGCCCCATCCTGACAAGAGGCCACCAACTTAGGAAGATCTTGAATGATGTAATCAAATTCATACTCTTCTTTGATTTGTGGCAACTTATTGTGATTTTCCTCAGCGACATTAACCATGGTGATCAGCTTTTCCGCATACTCCTTGAGATGAGTCATATTGCTGTAGATAAAACCAATCGGATTGTTCAACTCATGGGCGACGCCGGCCACAAGCTGACCGAGACTGACCATTTTGGCTGAGTGCACTAGTTTGGTTTGAGTGTCTTTAAGTTCCTTGTTCGCTGCTTCGAGCTCGCTGATTTTCTTTCGCAAATCCGAACGCGCCTGCCAGATTTTTTTACTCATTTCATTGAACGACTCAGTTAACAGACCAATCTCCGTGTCGTTCTTCACCGGAATGGTCACAGCCTGCTCTTGAGACTCGAAAGACTGCAAGGCTTCCACCAAATCGTACAAGGGCTTCAAAACCCAACTCGAAGTCACCAGAATAGTCAGGATCAAAAGAACGATCACCGCCCCCACCACACTGATGAAGGCATAGTTGACATTCTTTAAGACCGCCTTGGCTTCGCTCTTCGAAGCCCCCAGAGCAACATAGAACTTTGTAATCCCCCAGTCCAGTGGGTAGATCAAAAAACCGTACGGTGTTGTTCGGATGTTCAAATCAAAGAAACGATCCCCCCCAGGACGAAAATAGGAGGAGAAAAAATTCTTTTTATACAGATAAAAATCAGGGTGACTGCCGACCACAACTTGACCGTCATCTTTGAAAAAGATGAACTCTAACTTTAAACGCGCTTTCAAACGATTCACGAATGCTTTATTCAAATCCACGATTTGTTCGATATAGCCAACTGTTCTGCCACCAGCACCAGTGATTTTGGAAATCAGAATGAGATTGGCTTTCTGCTTTTCCGTCAATTCGGCCAAAGCCATCTCTTTGTTGTCTTTCACTTGGGCCATGTATTTCGCAGATAAGAATACGGCGTCTTGCACAGGTACAAAACTGCGAACCGTGTCTTTATCGTCTTTAAAAACAGAGACCAGCATTTTTCCTTCACGCGAGAAAAAACTCAGGCTGGAAATACTATCGTTTTTAATCCATTGCGAGCCTAGAGAGCGAACCGTGGAACTATCGCCGATAGCAATGTGATAAATCAAACTGGGGTCTCGCACATAACGGTCACGCTTTTGTTGTAAATTAGACCGCAACTCACTGAGAACCAATTCGATCTCACGAGCATTTCCACTCAGGCGCTGAGAGAGCTCATAGTCGATAGCCTTCTCATACTTGATCATGGAGTAACCTGTGACAAAACCCAGAGGCACCACAGAGAAGAGCACAAACCAGATCGTTAAAATCGTTCTTAAAGATCTTTTTGGCTTCTTTCTCAGAGTCTTCACTGTTGAGCTTCGTCCACAGTGATGATGAGACGAATGATTCCGTCAGGCATCACCCGCGGATGTTTTTCTTTGGAAATTCGTAATTTACCGTAAGTTCCCAAGAACGACACCAGGTCCTGGTATTTAGCTTCGGGAATTGTAAAGTGATAGTACATAGAATTCGGAGTCTTCTTCCAGCCAAGCTCCACTGAGCCTGCCTTGCGTCCACCTATTTCAGAAATTTTCTCCGTGATCTTCGGACCAATCATCGCAACATTGGTAACGTCGATATCACCGCGATAAAGAAAGCCTCCGCTGACAGCGGCAGGAGGATTATTTTCAACCTCGTGAGACTCTTCTTTTTTAATTGTTTCAGCAGGTGTTTTCGCCGTCTGGGCCACCACAACAGGAGCTTCAGTAGGTTTTGCGGCAACCACTTCATCTGCAAACTCAGGCTTTTCCTCTGAAGTCGGAGCTAAAGACGGTTTGTCTTTAGCCACTTCTGCCAAAATAACTTCGGCAGAATCTCGCTGCATGGTCCACATCAAAGCTTTCTGCCAAGGTGTCACAGTTAACAACACCACAATCGCCATCACGACAACCAGAGCCTCTAAACCCCATTTCAACCCCTGAGGCCATTTATCAAAATGTGACTTCTGCATTAACACTGACAGGTAACTTGCTGGAGCGTTGATTTGAGAAATAATCGGTTGTGAAACCACAGTGCCGGATAATTTATCCGCATACTTCTGACCGCTTTCAATTTTATTAAGATCCAACTGAGCATCTCGCGAGAACTTTACGTGATCTTCAACAACCGCACGCCGTTCAGCATCCAGATTTCCGGAAAGATAATCATAAAGCAATTCATGGCCTATAAAAGGAGAGATCTCCCTTTTGCCTTTTTTTGAAAGAGGAATTTTATTTTCCTGTTGTGCCATGCTTTAATCTACTCACACCTTGAGCCATGCTTCCCAACTTCCGAAGAGCTCTTCCCAACCGATAGCGGATGGTTCCTTGGGTTATCCCCAAGCCCTCAGAAATATCGTCATCCTCAATTCTTAAAATCTTAGACCATATTACAGTTAAAAGCTCGTCCTCTGACGTGGACTTCTGAAATTCACGCCATGGGCCCATATCCACACCCTCAGGAATCAGCCAACCCGATTCAATAGTCGTATTGGGACGTCCCCGCGCTACACGATTTTTATACTTGTCCCAAACGGCTTTGGTGGCGGCCACAATAGCGACTGAGTTTTTAAGTTGAGGATTGCGCCCCTTACGAGCTCGACAAAGGGCCAGGGCCTGTGATGCGGCTTCTATCGCCTTTTGATCATCCAATAAAGCAAAGTAGAAGAACAAAGCAATAGATTGCGCATCAACTTCGGTCATATTTCCTTAATATATACTAATCTACTGTCAGCTGTCTGAGAAGATCAAGTTGGTCGAGGACCTTACCCGACCCCATAACCACACAACTTAAAGGATCTTCCGCAATGGAAACAGGCAGGCCGGTTCGTTCACGTAACAGCACATCCAGATTTGCTAACAGGGCTCCTCCGCCAGTGAGGACAATGCCGTTGTCAACAATGTCAGATGCCAACTCAGGAGGTGTTTTTTCCAGGGCTGTACGAACGGCATCCACTACTTCAGACAAAGGATCCATCAAGGCATCATTCACCTGAGATGAGGTGATCTCAATGGTCTTAGGGGCCCCCGCCACCAAGTCACGGCCTTTGATTTCCATCGACTTCTCTTCTTCAAATGGATAAGCGTTACCGATTTGAATTTTAATCAGCTCAGCTGTTCTTTCACCGATCAAAAGATTAAATTGTCGACGAACATAGTTGATGATTGCTTCGTCAAACTTATCACCTGCCACTTTGATGGATTTACAGTAGACAATACCACCCAAAGAAATCACAGCCACACCCGTCGTACCACCGCCCATATCGACAACCATGTTGCCTGAAGGTTCCGTGATAGGCAGACCGGCACCAATTGCTGCCGCCATAGGCTCTTCGATCAAATAAACTTCGCGCGCTCCAGCAGACTGAGCCGCTTCCTTAACTGCACGCTTTTCAACTTGAGTGATACCGTAAGGCACACAGATGATGATACGAGGACGGATGAAAGATTTTTTCTCACCCAAAGATTTGCCGATAAAATATTTCAGCATACTTTGAGTCACTTCGAAGTCAGCGATAACTCCATCTTTGATCGGACGAATGGCAACAATACTTCCAGGAGTACGACCTAACATGTCCTTGGCTTCTTTTCCCACAGCCAGAACTCTGTTCTGCATTCCACGGTAATTTTTTTGAACCGCGACAACAGAAGGTTCATCGAGAATAATTCCGCGTCCCTTTACATAAACGAGCGTGTTCGCGGTGCCTAAGTCAATGGCGATATCATTTGAAAAATAATCCTGAACTTTATCAAAAAAACTCATGCTGAATCTCACTTGAGAGAAATATTCATCGGGGTCTATTCCTCTCAAGTCTAGGTTCTATAAAAAGCAGAGTCAATGCAGATATTTAGACCCTCATAGAGTTATTTTGACGCAACCGCACACTCTATAGACAATTCTTCGCTTGAATATTTGTCTTTGTAACTCACGCTCAGACCTTCGTTGAGTGTGGATTCTGCCTTCATATTCATATCGATATCCAGACCTTCGACAGCAATTTCAATTTTTTCAGCATACCCACCTGTCGCAGGATACAGACGAATTGCGAAAGCATCACCGCCACGATTGTAAACCACTGTCTCTTCCACCGCTTTTTTCAAATTCCAAGTGATCAGAGGAATCTCATGACGAACAGCTTTGCCGCGAATTTCACGACCATTGCTATAAGTGCATTTCACTTTGCGTGCATCTACTTTGGCCCGCTTGAAAGAAGCATGAGAAGTACACAGAGTTTCAACTTCTGTCTCGGCGTCCGCATCCTCCACCGTCAACCGAATAAGTGATCCCAAACCAGACGTGGCCGTGAAGACACCATCACGATCTTTTTGTTTAAACAGGACCTCTCCTTGAGCCGCTTTTTTAATACTCGAAGGAGTCATAATAAAACGAGAGCTTCCATAAGACATCGCAGGCATGGCTGTCAGATTATAAGCCTGCTCCCGCTTTGCATCCCAGTAGATACTGCGCACAGCTTGACGGCGTTGAGGATTAAAGGGATTCATATTTTGTCTAAAGGATCTGTCACGCAAATCCATACTATTCACTTGGCAATAGGCACTGCCCCCGTTCGCCACATTAGACCCGGGGATTGTACCGGTATTTTGTTGAATACAATCTCGGTTGTACATCTCCACGCGCATCTCGCGAGCACAGTTCTTATTTAAAGAATCATTCACCAAAGCATTACAATACGCTTTTTTGGAGGTGAATGTATGCTTCCCAGTCGTACAACCCGAGATCGTGTACTCATAACCAAAATTACCAGTCGCATCTGGTACCGACATGGGGGGAACCGTTGTTGTCGGAACCGGGGCTGCGGCATTGCCGCCGCCGCCATCGGAGCAAGCACCCAACAACAGGGTCAATGAAAGCAATGGGATGATATGTCGGGATTTCATGAACGGACCTCCTACACAAGTCTACAGGCCCAAACTATTCAAGAATCTTGCCACAAATGGGAACCATTAAAACCCAGACAGACCCCGCCCTCAGGGAGAAAAATACAAGAACAGCGACAAAAAATGTTCCTCGCTCGCCTAATAAAGGAAGCGTTTCCTTTAAAACAAAAGGTTTTTCATTTTTTGATTTTTGAAAAACATGATTATATCGAGCCGTCGAAGTGCTTTTTCCACTCAAGCTCACGAGCCATCTGCTGAGTTAAAAGATGCTTTTCCTGCGAGAGCTGTTCGTCACTCCAATTGAATTTTTCCTGGAAAACCGCACCGATTTCATCGAGGAATTTCAGACCGTGATTACGGTCCGCCAGGAAAAGCGGAACACGTCTCATATAGAAATCCGCAATATTCAAACACATTGTCGTCTCAATAGCTTGAGCGGCCTCCAATTGCCAATATCCGGCATACTCGGAGTGCTTATCGAGAATCTCGGCAGCTTCCATACCATAGCGTTCAGCTAAAGATTTGATTTCGTCGAGAGGACGCCCCGTCTCTCTTGCCCACACATCCACTAAAGCTTGAGCCTGCTGGAAAGCCTCCACACTGGTGTATGAATTCAAAGGTGTCGCCGTATCAGAAGAGCGATAACGAACCAGTTTTTCTAAACCAAAAGACTCGAGTGCCTTATCCACTGTCTGTTCGCACATCAGACGATAAGTCGTGTACTTCCCACCCGCCACAAAAGTGATGCCGCGAGGATCTGAAAAAATAGTGTGCTCTCGACTCGTTTTGCCCTCTGAAGCCGATCCATCTTGTACCAGAGGACGAACGCCCGCATAGCTGGCCGTCACGTCATGAGCTGTTAGTTTCGCTCCGGGAAAATAATGATCCGTAATCGAAAGCAGGTATTTAACATCTTCAGGGGTGGTTGAAACATTCTCTGGTGATTCTTTAAAATCCGTATCCGTTGTACCAATGATGATCATCTCATGGCGAGGAATACCAAAGACAATGCGATCACTTTTTTCCGCCGCCATCACCACTGCACTTGTCAGGGGCAGACGATTTTTGGGCAAAGTCAGATGAATACCTTTGGTTGGACGAAGTATCTTCTTCCAGTCTGACAAAAGAGAAGACCCCAACTCATCCGTCCAAGGCCCGACACTGCTGATCACATGGTCGGCCTGGATGACAAATTTCTCTTTGGAGATCTGATCTTCGCATTGAACAGCCGCGATCTGCCCCTGTGAAAATACCGCTCCGACGGCCTTCACATAATTGGCGCACACAGCGCCCTTCTCATGAGCCGAACGCAAAGTCTCATGCACCAAACGGTCATCATCCATATAAGCGTCCGAGTAAACATAGGAGCCTAAAAGATGATTGGAGCGCATGGCAGGCATTCTCTGCAAAGACTCTTGCACATCTAAGCGCTCATGCATTTCAGGAGCTTGAAACAAAGACAAGGCATCGTACAGCCACATGCCCAATCCCATTTTAAACATTCCCACCCGGCCTTCTTCATACAGAGGCAACATAAAGCGCAGCGGATGGACCAGGTGCGGAGCCATTTCAAACAGCCGCGTTCTCTCATTCAGAGCTTCAAAGACTAATTTGAACTCCATATTTTCGAGATAGCGAATGCCGCCATGAATGAGCTTGCTGGATTTTGAAGAGGTTCCCGAGGCAAAATCCCGAGCTTCGATCAAAGCCACACTCAGACCGCGCGAAGAAGCATCTCGCGCCACCCCGGCACCATTGATTCCCCCTCCAATCACGAGCATATCAAACTTCTGATTTCTCATCTGTTGAATGTTTTGCTTTCGCTCCTGGAAAGAGAAATTCTTCATAGGCTCATCCTTTTGTCGTTTTCACCGCCAAAGTCCCAGGCTGCCAGAGGTCCGCCTTAAAGGCTTTGATAGAATTAGGAACACCGTTGTCGTGAGGGAAATAAACTCGTTGTAAATGTTTTTCGCGGCCCAATTTATAGGCCAGTTCACACAATTCATCGCGCGCTTGCAAGGAGGAATACTGCACATGTTCAACCCAAAGAGTCTGAGTTTGTCCATCCAGAAAAAGCAGCGGTTGCGCGATAAAATATCCTGCTAAGGATCCATCGTCTGGATCACACGCCAAAAAACTCCAACCCAAAGCAATATAATGGTTCAAAGCTTCCACTCTAAATTTGGAATTCCAACCGGCGATGGTTCTTTCCGCCTCATCAGGGTAGGCCTCCTGAAGCTTTTTATTTTCTAAGGCTAAGATGTTTTGTAAATCTTCGGTTTGAATCACCCGGCAAAAAAGGCTCATGGCCCGCGGTCTCCTTGTCATTTCACTCTTCCTATTTCATACTAAGAGATTATGAAATACAAAGACTATTCATCTGATATTTGGACCCGCATACATACGACACTGGACCAGGTTTTAAAAGAGGATTCTGCGCCCGTTGCCGCTTTTGATGCTGACGGAACCCTTTGGGATATGGATCTGGGTGAAACCTTCTTTCACTACCAAATAGACAATCAGTTAGTCCCGCTGCCACCCCATCCCTGGGATCACTATCAAGCCATGAAGGCCGAGGATCCTCGCAAAGCCTACTTATGGTTGGCTCAGATCTGCGCAGGAAAAAAACTCGAGCAAGTACACCAGTGGGCTCAGGCTGGAGTGCAGGCT
>JBCECD010000093.1:0-7604 GCA_039206745.1 Bdellovibrio sp.
TTGCATGAGGTAACCAGCCCTCGAGTTTTAAACAGTTGGTCATCCATTACTTCTTGTTCGTGAGGAGATCAGTCTACAATGGAGCTTTATTTTACTTCAAGAATATTGAGTTGAACTGAATCAAACGTGACGCTGACAGGCTTTTTGCCGTTGAAGCTCTCGCGAAGTTTTTCGTAAGAGGCAGTAAAATTCCCCTCTTCACGACGCAGGTAAAAAGAACCCTTCTTGCCAACAAAGAGAATCACCACGCCGTCTTCATCATCACGCATCTTTTTCACCACATCCTGATGAGTGTGCGTCGTGCTCTGAGCCGCGGGCACCGACTTTTTAGGTGCTTCCGCCTCAGCCAAACTCCATCCCATCCATGTCACGATCAAAAGCAGCATCACCGATGTAAAAGTGCGTTTCATATCTCATTCCCCTGTTGAGTGAAAAACATGGTGCTTATCGGCTCCGCACCGTCTTCACTTAAGCAGGGCTTTGATCGAAATCCTACAAATTCCAGTCAATTTCAGGGATCGAATGGGTTCTCAGATAAGCGTTGGTTCGCGAGAAAGGCTTCGTTCCAAAAAAACCTCGGTGCGCGGACAGCGGAGATGGGTGCACGGCCTCGAGAACAAGATGCTTTTTCCGATCCACAAAAGCCGCTTTTCTCTGTGCATAGGAGCCCCACAAAATGAAAACCAAATGCTCTCGCTCTTCGTTGAGCAGATGAATGATTTTATCCGTAAATTCTTCCCATCCTTTTCCCTGATGAGAAGCCGCCTGCCCACTTTCCACCGTGAGAACGGCATTTAAAAGCAGGACGCCTTGTTCAGCCCACTTATTGAGACACCCATGAGGAGGGATTTTCACTCCGACATCGTCATGAAGCTCTTTAAAAATATTCTGCAAAGAAGGAGGAAATCTCACACCTTCACGAACCGAAAAGCATAAACCGTGGGCTTGACCTGGTCCATGGTAGGGATCTTGACCGACGATGACCACTTTTACCTTGTCGAAAGGAGTCAGGTTGAGCGCGGCAAAATACTCATCTCCCCGGGGGAAAATGTTTTTACCGAGCTTGTATTGCTGCTGCAAAAAAACTTTTAAGTTCTTCATACGAGGCGTGGCAAATTCCCCCTCGAGGCGCTGCCTCCAGGAAGAATTCAATTTTATTTCATTTTTGGTTTCAATATTTAATTCGCTCATCTCACTCTGACACAAGTCCTTGGTCTAAGTTCGGGATTCTAATGTAAACCTATTAGATTTTAAAGATTTTTTTGACCATCCATTAACTTGACCAGACAAAGACCGACCACATTGTTACAATGTACATAGAGGAAAAGGAGGTCACAAATGAAGACTCTTCTCAACCCCACCATACAACTTATTGAAGGAAACCCAGAAGTTAAGTCCTTCATCTATCAACAGATTGCGGAATTTGAAAATTTTGTGACCCCTCAGACAGTTGTCACCGTGGTCGCTAGAGATCCTCGTAAATTAGCGCTTCAATTTGAGACGGAAGGTAAAGATTTTGACCCACGCCAGCTAAAAAATCTGTATCGCATTGCAATTGTGCTCAATGAGAGCGGCACCTCGATTGAGGCCGAGGGCCTTCATGAGGATATATTCCAGGCCATCAAGCTGGCAAAAGAACAACTTTTGAAGGAGCTGGTTGCCATTCAGGACTCTGTCATCAGTCAGCAAGATCGTATTATCGAGATCAATCATTATTTGCAAAATCCGGTTTTGCACTGAGCCTTATACCTTATATCGGGGTCCTGGTGGTCTTATCGTGAGTTCCGACGCATCAAATGTCATGTCTTCCCCATGAAATATTATCCACCACAGATGAGTCTTGAAATTGAAAACCACCGCAAAGTCGGTGGTTTTTTTCATTTGTACATGAGAGCGAGACGGGTTTAATGCTCCAAAGCCAGTGGTAAAAAGCTTTTGCTACGTGACTGAGCCGAGACCTTAGCACCGTTCTCTCCGCTCTTACCTGTTTCAATTTTCACGAGAGTCCCAATGATGTCTTGTAACTTTTCAAAGGGCGCCAGATTCGGCGGAAGATTTTCTTTCAACTCCATGGTCAGGACCGGAGTCTTGCGCTCCATCCACATGTATCGCCCCAAACTGCCAGGATAATTGCCTAAAGATTTCCACGGTAGATAATCAAATTTCGGCGGCGGAGAAACCTTAGGACCATCGAAGTCGAGAACCTTCAGAGGTGTGTGCACAGACACGACAAAATCTGGCTGAAAATCTTCCAAGTGATGAAGGGCGCATTTGGTCTCAGGTTCACTGGCCGCTTCCGCACCTGGGAAGCGACGAGGATTCGATTTTGTCGTGCGCTTCCAAGTGTCAATCGCGCCAACATCCCAATCTTTCGTTGGAAAATTGCGATTGATATCAATTTTATTCGCGTTGGTGCGTGTTTTGTACTTCACACCGTCGGGATTTAAGACCGGCACCACTCGCCAGGAGTTGCGCGGATCGATTCCCTCCAGGCGCTCCATCCAATAACGGCCCACGGTTCCGGCTGGAGTTTCATCTCCATGAATCAAGCTGAACACCAATACTTTTTTGGCCGTTTTCGCCGTTGCCGGGCTGGCCAGCTTTTCGTAGTGATAGATAGGGCGACCTTCCGCACTCACACAGATAGTCTCCACTTTCGCTTTCTCACAAGCTTGTAATAAAAGTTTATCGTCCCATGCTCCCGGGAATTTTTTGAGATCACTCATGCAATCTTGCGCGAGATTGGCGAAATCAGCATGGGCAGCAAAACTCGAAAAAAAGAGGGCGCAATACAATAATTTCTTCATAGGTTTCATCATGGCTCTTCTATTATCTCCAGGTCTACAAAATCTCTCAAGTTGAGAAAGCAGGATTTTTTGGATCAAGCTGAGAATCACTAGAAATTGACTAAAGTCTTAATGTCTTTCGTCCGTAATGTAAAGGGTGAGACCTTTTAGACTCATCGGGAGGACACTATGGTGAATAGAGGTGGTTTTAGTTTTGTAGCGATGCTGGTTTTAAATCCCATCGTGATACTTTTTTATCAGAATTGCTCTATGTCACCGATAAGACATGCGAAAAACAGTGCTCCGCCAACACTCACTCGCCAAGTTGCTTCTGAAAATCCTTCTTCTATTAAAGAGGCCGCGAACTCAGACAGCAAAAAAGGTTGTGCGGAGAATAAAAGCTCTTCTGTTCCTTGTGTGGAAACTAAGTAGTCCAGGCCCTCCTGGACTTTTTTAAGTTTTTTTTCAACCCCCCTTGACTTACATATAATTTACACTGTAAGTTCATATGTAAGTTATGACAAAGAAATCGCCCCTCCCCTTATTAGCGCCCCTGACTCCGAAAGAAAAATCGGTTCTGGAATTTATTGAGAACCATATTCTGAGTTCAGGAATTTCTCCGTCATATCAGGAAATTAAAGAACACTTTGGCTTGGCTTCCTTTAATTCTGTTCAGAATTATTTGAAGCAGCTGACTGCGAAGGGTTACATCGAAAACCCTTCGGGTCAGAAACGAGCTATTCAGATTCTTCACTCTGCAACAGCAGTGCAAAAGAATCTGCATTCGAAACTTGTCTCGACGGCGACAGGGTCTCCTCGCTCACAGCTCCTCCAGGCCCGTGAAGAGATCCTGTCTCTCCCCCTTCTTGGGAAGGTGGCAGCAGGACAACCTATTGAAGCTTTTAAACACGAGGAATTTGTCGATGTTCCTCCGTCTCTGGTGCGCAATCCCTCACAATCTTTCGCTCTGAAAGTGCAGGGGGATTCGATGATTGAGGACGGCATTTTTGATGAAGATATTATTTTAGTGCAGAAACAAAACTCCGCAAACAATGGCGATATTATTGTGGCAACAGTGGATAATGAGGCTACTGTCAAAAGACTCTATTTGCGCGCCCATCCTGAGCATTCTCACTCAGGAAAAATGGTCGAACTGCGCCCCTCTAATTCTACAATGAAATCTCTCTGGTATTCCCCCGAACAAGTTGAGATCCGGGGCCTGGTGGTAGGATTGATTCGAAAATTTTAAAGCTGGCGAAATTTTGCACCAGCTTTTTTCGATATTCTTAGCGCGCGTAACGCTTATTCATAGATTCACGGATTTCAGCGCCTTCAATACTCAAACGAGTCCAAGGAATCGCTTTCAATCTTTCTGGCTCAATGGCTTCTTCAGTTTCTTCACAATAACCGAAAGATCCATTTTCGATACGAGCCAAAGCGCTCTCAATTTCCATGAGCTGAGCACGAAGTCTTTCATGCATACTTAGGAACTCTTGCTCGGCCAGAACACGAACGGTTTGATCCCCTTCGTCTCCGCCTTTTTCCTCATTTTGGTCCAAATTCAATCGAGCTTCCTTAACTCGGTTGAGTATGTCCTGCTTAGACTGCAAAAGCTTGTGTCTGCATTCACTTACCAGTTTCTCAGAGATAGCCATGTACTGCCCCCTGTTCCTTCCAGCTTAAGTGCCAATTTGGAACTGACATATTAAGTTCCAGCCGTGTAAATTTTGCAAGCAAAAAATCTTACATTAACTTAAAATTAAACAAACCTGTGGAAATCTTAATAAATCTCCAAAAGTGAACAGAAGATCGCTGGAGGCTCTCTCTTCTCTCTGAAGACTTCCAGTTCACTTCTTACAATTATAATCAGAAATTTGATTATAAAACGATGCAATTACGCATTGCAGTACTATTCTAGCCCTTCGAGCGGCAAGACAGAATGGAATATTTTGAATTTTCTCTGAATGAGATGTTTATTTTAAGCAGGCCGCCACTCGCCCCAAAAGGGCCTCTGTGGCTTCATTCAATCGATTGGCACTTTTTTGTCCACGAAGTCCTCTTTGGCGAAAGCTCTCAGCTGCTTCCTCCATTTTCACAGAAAGCTTGCTGGCAGCGTCTTTGCCGGTGGAACCCACGGCCAAAGAATACTCCTCCAAAGAGGATGCGAAAGATTCATGATTACTCACCAAGCTTCCCATCATCTGCTTTTGCGCCTCTTGCATGGCTTTGAGTTCTTTCATGACCTCACCACACTCAGTAGATGCCTGAGATGTTCCAGCAGAGAAAAGAATAAATCCAGATAACAAAATGATCGCTTTGAACTTCACCAACGTACCTCGCGTTTAATAACAAGAGGTGGTAAAGCAAGGGGCTTGCCAACTCAGACTCAATGAGCTGAGTCTGAAGTAACAATTTTGGCTATGATTTGATAAATTTTTCAAACTCGCTCTTTGTTTCGCCAATGGTATATGGCAAAAGAAGACGAGCCACATGGTGCTTACCACGCTCAATGCTGCGTTTACCGGCCTGCTTTTCCGCGGATTCAAAGAATTGCAAGAAGGTTGTCGCCATCGCCAAAAGGGACTCAGCGATATACTGCATTTCAGAAACATCACTCAATTTGGACATTTTTCCATCTTTGACCCAATGACGATACAGAATCACCATCAATTTCATCATCTTCTGGATATGGTTTCTCCACATTTTAGCCAGAAGCTGGTCCTTACGACGAAGAGCGTACATTTCACGGTGGAAGAAGCGATAGCGCCAGTACAACTCAAAGTTCTCATTGATAAACTCCAAAGGAGTCACCTTCTTCGTTCTACGGGGACGCCACACATTGTATGTCTCTTTTGCCATCCGCTTAAACAATTCCTCCAGAATCTCTTCTTTATTATCATAGTGAAAATAGAGGTTGCCGGGGCTGATATCCATGGCCTTAGCAATGTGATTCGTGGTGATCGCAACCACCCCGCTGCGGTTGAAGAGTTCAATGGAAGTCATGAGAATACGTTCTTTGGTCTTCATGGGTCTAAGTCTTTAGTCTAATTCCAGACCAGAGTCACGCAGGATTCCGCCGGAAATGCATATCAGATAAAGGTTTCCGCTATCTCATTCTGAGATTGGCCTTGAAAGGACAAAAAAAAAGATGCTAACATGAAAGAATGTACTTCAATTTGAAATATAAGTTATTAAAAATATTCGTATTTTCCGGGGCTGCCTTATTCTGCGTCTACTCCCTTATGGGTTTCACATCCCCCCAATCTTCTGAAAATCAAGCTCAGCAAAAAATGATCTCTCTGCTTGAACAGCGCAATCGCATTTCTCAAGCGCTCGGAGAAAAAATTAAAAACAATGAGTTTCCCGCTTCCGTGCAAATGCCCTGGGACGGGAAAAAGCATCTGGTCACCTTAAACTACACACTGGATCTGACCCTGCAAAAAGAAGCCGAACGCCTGCTCAAGATTTACAGGCCTGATTATGGCGCGATTTTTATGTTCGATGCCTCTTCAGGTCAGGTTCTGGCCATGTCCAGCTTCCAAAGAGACAATCCCCAAGGTTCGAACCTCAATCTGCAAGCCACTTTTCCAGCCGCTTCGGTTTTCAAAGTGGTCACCGCCTCCGCTGCCGTGGATAAAGCGGGTGTCGAACCCGAGCACAAGATTCGCTATAATGGCGGAGCCTACACTCTTTATAAAAAAAATGTTCTTTCAGACCGCGTGACTCGTTGGACAAATGTGATCACGCTCAAAGACGCCTTCGCTCGTTCTATCAACACCGCTTTTGGCCGCCTGAGCATCGAGAATCTCCATCCGGAAGATCTCAATGAGTACGCCAATCGCTTCATGTTCAATCAAGAAATCCCGACAGACTTCCCTGTGGAAATGGGCGTTGCCTATGTTCCACCAGAAAAAGGTTTTGAACTGGCTGAGGCTGCCTCCGGATACAATCGCACCAATCGCATGAGTCCCGTGCAAGGAGCAATGATTGCCGCCGCCGTGGCCAATGATGGCGCCGTGGTCGCTCCTTATGTGGTCAATTCTATTTTAGATGAGAATGGTCAGAACCTTTACGAGGGAACAACTCTGGCAACGGGCTTTACAATGAGTAAAGAGTCCGCAGCCAAAGTCCGTGAGCTGATGGAACAAACCGTGATTGCAGGAACCTCTCGCCGCTCTTTCCGTCCTATCGTGAAAGATCGCAAATTCCGTGAAATCGAAATGGGTGGAAAAACCGGTCACTTAACCGGCGACAATCCTCGCGGTCGTGTGGATTGGTTTGTGGGTTACGCCTTAGACTCTGATAACAAAATTGCAGTAGCAGCAATCACAGTGAATAAAAAATTCTGGACTGTGAAATCCGCTTATCTTGGCCAAAGCATGTTTCGCGCTTACTTCGGCCCCGTGGTCTCTCAAGAAAAATCCCACGTTGTCTCCAACAAATAAATCCTATTCAGGATTTTCAGATCTTTTCCGCTCATGAGTGATTTCCAGAGGTGTGACATCGAGAACTTCGGTTGGATGCACCTCGCGTTCCGCCCTGGTCTCTGAGAAGTCTTCCATACCCTGTGGACCATAGCGATAAAAACGAAAGCCCTGCCAGTTGGCCGCACCTTTAGCTGCTTGCTGAGCCATAAATATTTTAAATCTCCATACAGCAATATGGCGCAAGCCCGGCAGAAAAAGCACCAAACCCAAAACTCGTGTCGCAAACGAGGGTACTAAAAAAAGCAATCCTGAAATAAAAAGAGCCCCCGAATGCAACATCTGAGAAGCCGGCATCTGCCCCTTTGCCACCGTGCCTTGCAAGGTCATCAAC
>JBCECD010000094.1:0-7604 GCA_039206745.1 Bdellovibrio sp.
GTTCTGTGCCGTCTCTTTGCGAGAGACGGTTTTTTTGCTAAATTCGCCTCCAGGACAGTGAAAAATTCTGGAGAGGTTTATGAGCAAAGGTCCCCCTAAGGGCCAATTGGAATTAGGAATAAATCGGGCACCCGAGAAGGATCGCAATTTCCATCTCGGTGGTCGCAGTTTTTATTTCTTTGATTTCGATGACAATATAGCCTTTCTCACAACACCACTTATTCTCTTTCATAAAAAAGATCGCAGTGAAGTACAGATCTCCAGTGGAGACTTCGCGCAACATCATACGACGATTGGTGTTTCGGGCGTTTATGCGGATTATGAAATTGATTATTGCGATATGACGGGAACGTTTCGAAATTTTCGCGATCATCATATCGATGAGCTCGAAAAACTCGAAGGGCGACGGCAGATTTTTGTACAGGATGTGGCCCTGGCTTTGGGATTCCCTGATTTTCAATGGAAAGGTCCTTCTTGGGAGTGCTTTTATCACGCGGCTTTCAATCAAAGACCTCTTTCTGTGATCACGGCGCGTGGACATCATCCAGAAACTCTTAAAGAGGGGATCAAAGTTTTTGTGCAGAACAAAGTTCTGCCCCTCGAGCCCAACTATCTGAGTTTGTATCCCGTCAGCCACAAGGAAACACGCACCCTTCTGGGCGATGCTGAATTCATACAAGGTACTGCGGAACTCAAACAACGGGCTATCCGTGCGAGTGTTGAAAAGGCGATCGAAACTTATGGTTACAGTCCGCATCACCGCTTTGGTATGTCGGATGACGATCCTAAAAATATTCAGCTCATTATTGAGGAGATGTCTCGACTGAAGTCCAGATATCCGGAAATGTCATTCTTCATGATCGAAACCCATCAGGGCGGTTTTATTAAGCATGAAGTAAAAATCAACGGCCTGCACGGGGCTAAAGTAGAGAACCTCTCGCAACTCTCTTTTTTTGAGGAAGAACGTCTAAAGTCTTGACGATTTTTTAAAGTCCTAATTTATGACGAGCTTCATAAATTGCATGCTCTCTCTTAAATCTTTGATAATCTAGTGAAATCAGTAGGGCCTTCGCACCGAGGGCGACATGGAAGGATCATCATGATTTCATTCTCGAAGGGTATTAGAGGTTTTATTATTGGCGCAGTGATGTCCTCATCAGTGCCGGCGTTGGCGCAGTTGAAGGATGGTTTGGAGTGTCGCTATTTAACTGTGATTGAACAGGGCTTTTTAGCCAATCATGTGAAGTATTCCAATCGCGATGGTGATCTGCAGACACGAGTATTGGATCAATACATCAAGCGCTTGGATCCATCCAAGATTTATCTGGCTCAGGCTGATGTGGAGCAGATCAAAAAGCTTGCGGGCAATCTCTTTGATAAAACAAAAAACAAAGACTGTGCTTTCTTAGA
Organism: Bdellovibrio sp.; assembly: GCA_039206745.1. Classification (GTDB taxonomy): domain Bacteria; phylum Bdellovibrionota; class Bdellovibrionia; order Bdellovibrionales; family Bdellovibrionaceae; genus Bdellovibrio. Next base: position 1,411 of record JBCECD010000094.1, read on the forward strand.
ACAGTCACAAAAAATTATCACAGAGAGAGTGAAAGATCGTGCGAGTTTCGCGAAGACTTATCTCGGTAAGGATTTTAAGTTTGATCCGCAAACGGAGTTCACTTTTGATCCGGAAAAAAAACCGTGGCCTAAAGATGGCAACGAAGCCAATGAGTATTTGAAAAAATATATTCAATTCCAAATCGGCAATTATCTGGCGACAGATATGAAGTTGGATGAAGCTAAAAAGAACGTGATCAAAAACTATGAGAGAGCGTTGAAGCGTACAGAGGAGACCACGCAGGATGATCTGTTCTCCGGTTATCTGGATTCTTTTGCGCGGGCTTTGGATCCTCATTCCAGTTTTTTCTCTCGTGATGTCCTCGAGGATTTTGAAATTCAGATGCGACTGTCTTTGGAGGGAATTGGCGCGACGCTCTCTTCTCAAGATGGTTTCACTGTCGTCGAGCAATTGGTTCCCGGGGGTGCGGCGGCCAAGTCAGGTTTGATCGAGCCTCAGGATAAGATCATTGCTGTTGGCCAGGAAAAAGGCTCGATGGAAAATGTGATCGATATGGATTTGAAAGACGTTGTCAAAAAAATCCGTGGCAATAAGGGCACGAAAGTGCGTTTGACGATCTTGCGCAAATCCGGTGAAGGCAAGAAACGTTTTGATGTGACTTTGACCCGTGAGAAAGTGAATTTGGAAGACGAAGCGGCTTCGATCACTTTTGTAGACAGAGAAGTGAATGGCCAGAATAAAAAATTAGGCATTATCAACTTCCCCTCGTTCTATGCGGATTCACGCCGTGGTGGACGCTCCTCCGCAGCCGATATGAAAAAGTTGGTGAAAGAGGCAAATGATAAAAAAGCAGACGGTCTTGTCTTGGATCTCTCCAGCAATGGTGGTGGATCTCTCGAAGACGCTGTGAAAATTGCAGGTCTGTTCTTTAAAACAGGAAATGTGGTGAAGCAGTCCTCTAAAAATGACGGACGGGCGGAGTCCGCTTTACGCGATACGGATCCTGCTGTGGACTGGGCTGGACCTCTGGTGGTTTTAACCAGCCGGATTTCGGCGTCCGCTTCGGAAATCGTGTCCGGGACACTTCAGGATTACAAGCGTGCGGTTGTGGTCGGTGGAGATCACACATACGGTAAGGGCAGTGTGCAATCAGTTCTGCCTATTCCTAATAATTTAGGAGCGATCAAGGTGACAGTGGGGATGTTCTTTATTCCTGGCGGGAAGTCGACTCAGCATCGCGGAGTCGATGCCGACGTGGTTTTGCCGGGTCCTTTCAGTACGGATGATATTGGTGAGAAGTATATGGATTACTCGTTGCCGCCAAAAACCATCGAAGCATTCCTCTCGCCTGATGCCTACGTTAAAGAGGGGGCTGGGGTATGGAAAGAAGTGAAACCAGAGTGGCTGAAGTCTATCCGTGAGCGTTCCGCAGAACGAGTGGCAAAAAGTGATGACTTTAAAAAGATCGTGGATGAGCTGGATAAAGCGAAAGCCCGTGGTAAGGTGATCCGCGTGAGCGAAGTTCTCAAAGATAAAAATGAAAAAGATAAAAAGGAAAAGGCGAAGAAAACAGCTAGCAAAGAAAAAAAGAAAGAGGAATATCTGAAGCGCCCTGACATCCAGGAAGCGGAGAGTGTTCTTCTGGATTTGATTCAGTTGCAGGAGGGCAAAGCTCTTGTAACGCCAAAGCAGGCTAGCGTTCAGTAGCGAGCCAAAACCTTTTTGGGGCCATGTTTGTTGTTGTAAAGCCCAGGGCAAAAACCCTGGGCTTTTTTATTTTCACATCCCCCTAATTGTCGTGACAAAACAGCCTCTTTTCGCTTAGATGAACTCACAATTGGGTATTCTGGGAGAGTTTCATGTCAAAGAAGAATGCGCGCCAAGAAGTGCGAAAAACTGCTGTGAAAAAGACTTCGGCTCAAGGGCGTAAAAAGACGGCGAAAAAGACCTCGGCAACAGATTTCGGGGGGCTTTCTGAAGAATTACTTTTGAAAATGCATGATCTGATGGTCAAGTCTCGTGTTTTGGAAGAGCGCCTGATTAAAATCTATAAGGCTGGAGAGGCCTACTTCTGGATCGGTGGACCGGGTGAAGAGGCTTTTGGTGTGCCGTTGGGGCTTTTAGCTCGCAAAGGGCAGGGGGCTGCCTATGATTGGATGCATTTGCATTACCGCTGTACTCCGACCTTGATTGCGATGGGCATGCCAATGATTGATTCCGTGCGTTTGATTATGAATCGAGTCACGGACCCTTCTACTGGGGGGCGCAATTTTGCCAACCACTATTGCTTTCCCAAGTGGAATATAGCTCCTGTGACATCACCGATTGAAGTGCAGTATCCTATTGCTTGTGGTACCGCTCATGCGCAAAAGCGTTTGGGTAAAAAAGCTCTTTCTGTGGTGACAGGAGGAGACGCGGGAACGGCGGAAGGTGATTTTGCATCGGCCTTGATTCTGGCTTCTCGTAAAGGACAAGAACTGCCGGTTTTAATCACTGTTCAAAATAACAAGTTTGGCATATCCACGCCTTTCGAAGGTCAACATGGTGAAACTCATATTGCGGATCGCGCTCGCGCCTTTAATATTCGTTCGCGTGTGATCAATGGCAATGACCCGGTGGAGACTTATCTGGCTTTGCAAGAGGAGATGGAGTACATCCGTAAAACCGGTAAGCCTGCTTTTGTTGAGGCTCATGTGAGTCGTCTGTATGGTCATTCTTCTGCGGATGGTGCCAATAAAAAATCTCATCTCGAAGATCCTGTATTTGTGTTCCAGAAAAAATTGATTGCTGCGGGGATGCTTTCTGAAGCTTCAGCAGCAAAAGTTTGGGATCGTTATGAGCAAGAAGGCGTGGCGGCTCAGGAGCAAGCTCGTCAGGAGGCGGCTCCGACTCCGGAATCCGTTTGGGATCATGTTTACGTCAACAATGAAAATGCGGATTGGAGGAAGTTCTAATGGCAAGTGTTGCTCAAGCCATTCGAATGGCTCTGCACTATGGTGAGACGAATTTGGGTGTGAAAGATATCTTTGGTCAGGATGTGGGAGCGCCACTGGGTGGTGTGTTTACGGCGACTCAAGGGTTGAAGAATGCATGGAACTCGCCTTTGGATGAACGTGGGATTATCAGCATGGCAATGGGAATTGCGATGACTGGGGACCGCTGTGTTGCCGAGATTCAGTTTGCTGATTATATCTTTAATACCATCGATCTTTTGAAAATAGCTGGAAACACTTTGTGGTGCACCAATGGGCAAGTGCCTTTGCCGATGGTGGTGATGACTCCTGTTGGTGCGGGGATTTTTGGTTCTGTGTATCACTCGCACTCTTTTGATGCCTGGGCGTCTCGTTTGCCTGGCTGGAAAATTGTGATGCCTTCCAATCCCCTCGATGCTTATGGTTTGATGTTGGCGGCGATTCAGGATCCGAATCCGGTGCTTTATCTGAAATCGAAGGCCCTGATGCGCCATAAAGGCGAAGAGCTGATTCCGGGAGAGCCTGCTGATGAAAAAGAGTTGAAGGCATTGATTGATAAGCCTGTGCAAAATGCGGAAGGCTGGAAGCCACGTTGGCCGAAACTGGAAGAGTATATCGTTCCTATTGGTAAAGGTAAAATCACTCGCGGTGGAGATCAGTTGACCATTGTGACCTACAGTCGCATGGTTCATCTGTGTAACGAGGTTGCGGATAAGTTGGCGGAAGAGAACATTTCTGTTGAAGTGATTGATCTGCGCTCTATTTATCCTTACGACTGGCAGATGATCAAATCGTCCATTGAGAAGACCGGGCGTGTTTTGTTTGTCAATGAGGATACCGAGGTGACGAATTTTGGTGAGCATCTCTCTTACCGGGCGACACAGGAGTTGTTCTATCAAGTGTTGGCCCTGACTCGAGTAGTGGCGGGTAAGAATTTACCTGGAATCGGCTTGCATCCGCATTTGGAGAAAAACTCAGTGCCACAGTTGCAGGATATTGAAACAGCAGCGCGTGAAGTGATTGCGGAAGTGCCATAATGACAAAAGTGAAGTCTGCTCATCGTTCGAAGGTTCGTCGTCGTGTGAATAAAAAAAATGCACGTATTTTATTTGATAAATACGAGCTCTATCGTAAAGCGGTTCAATCCGCTGAAAACGATGTGGTGTTCATTCGGGATACCTATAAGGAATTAAAAGGGAAGAATCCACGGATTTTCCGTGAGGATTTTTGTGGGACCTTTGCTCTTTCTACTGAATGGATTCGTCTGAATCCTCGTCATGAAGCGATTGGTATTGATTTAGATCCTGAGCCTATGGCCTATGGACGGCAAAATTATCTCACAGCAATGAGACCAGAACAGCAGCGACGTATGAAGCTGATGGAAGGGAATGTTTTAAATCCCAATTTGCCTAAAGCGGATATCATCGCGGCGATGAATTTTTCATACTTCTGTTTTAAGCAACGAGAGGTCTTGAAGAAGTATTTTGCCAATGTCTATAAATCCTTGGCTCGAGATGGAATCTTCTTGGTCGACATCTTCGGAGGCAGCCAATGTTATGGACCGATCGAGGATACTATCAAGCACGAAGGCTTCACTTATTACTGGGATCAGACCAATTTTGATCCGGTGACCAATGAGGCTCTTTTCCATATCCACTTCCGAGTGGGCGGAAAAAAGATCGAGCAGGTTTTTTCATACGATTGGCGGATGTGGTCCATTTCGGAAATCCGAGATCTGATGACGGAAGTCGGATTTAAGAAGATTCACGTTTATTGGGAAGGCACTGCCAAAGATGGCTCCGGTGATGGAAATTTTACACGTGTGGATCATGGTGAGTCCTGCGAAAGTTGGATTGCCTATATCGTAGGGGAAAAGTAGGGTTCTTTATGATACAACCCTTTATTTTAAAGGGGATGCGAATGAAGAGACTCATGGCTGCGGTGTTGGTGATCTGCTTTTTCATAGACCTGACCGGTGCTCAAGCCAAAATTTTGGTGATATCTGATATTGATGACACTTTAAAAGTCAGTCACGTTCTTTCTAAAGCAGGAGCGGCTAGTTCCGCTTTAGACTATTCCAGCCGTTTTGTCGGGATGTCCGAAATTTTTCAAGCTTTGCAACAAACTCATGCCGACATTGAGTTTCATTATATCAGTTTAGCGCCCAAGGCCCTGATGGAAGGCATCCATAAAAAATTTCTTCAGCATAATAAGTTTCCTGTCACCAAGCTGCATCTGAATCCCGGATGGAAGCAGGATCCGGAGCTCAAACAGAGAGTGATCCGTCAATTGTTGTCCGAGAAACAGCCGGAAAAGATTCTCTATTTTGGTGATAATGGACAGTTCGATGTCATCGTTTATGCGCAGATGAAGAAAGAGTTCCCACATATTCCGGAAACGACTTATATCCGCGAAGCGTATTCTTCAAGAGACTGCTCGCCGTATCCGACGCAAAACGGACAGATCGGTTTCGTCACCTCTGTGGAGGTGGCCATGGATTTGATCCAGAAAAATCTGATACCCCATTATATCTATGGCTTGATTGAGCACATTGTTTATGAACAGATTCAGCGTGACGATTCCAGTGAGACCTTTGGTCCGATGGTATTTCCAGGATGGCAGGATTGTCGAGATTTCGTCTGGCGTTGGGGAGAGCCTGCTGAGGCCGGAAAGCTGGCATACATTCAATTCATGATTGAAAGAAAATGCCAGATCTCCTTGCTCGCAATGAACTGACTATTGAGTTCCGTGACGTGAGCGTGATCCGCCTCCAGGAGGCGGTGGCGGAGGAAGTTGCTTCGAGTTTTCTGCTGGCCATAAAGCCATTCCACGTTGCTCACAGAAATTATTTGGATCTCGAGGAACTCGGTCAGGCAAATCACAGGAGCTGGCAATAGAGTCACAAAGATCATAAGTCTCTCGATCTGACAAAGAAGACTTATGAAAGCGATCGCTCAAATCTCTAAGACAGTTTTCCAATCCGCGATCTGCATCACCTGAAGCCACAATACGGCTGTTTTCTCCAGTAGGCTCTCCAGAGCGAGTATAGGAGTTGACCAGAGCTTCATCGAGTTTTTCTTTAAAGCGACTTCTTTTTTGATCTAAGGTGTAGGCCTCTTTGCCATCCATACTGTTATCTGTGAGCAGATAATCCATGTTTTTCTTCGCAGACTCACGTTTTTTCTCCTCAGAGGTGAAAAACCCCCCTTCGGCTTTATAAC
>JBCECD010000095.1:0-3443 GCA_039206745.1 Bdellovibrio sp.
TCATGTGAACGATGCTGTTCATCACTTGTCAGATTCGGGTAAGGATTTATCAAGTGCTTCCACCCAGTCAGCCGCCTCGCTTGAGGAGACCGTGGCTTCCCTGGAAGAAGTGACCTCTATGGTTAAGAGAAATGCAGATGCGGCTCATTCGGCGGCGACTTTGTCGCAGGACTCGCGAACAGCGGCAGCAATGGGAGAGCGTGAGATGGAGGAGTTGCTCAACTCCATGCACGGTATTCATGATTCCTCGAGAAAAATTGAAGAGATTATCAGTGTTATTGACGACATTGCCTTTCAAACAAATTTACTGGCGTTGAATGCCGCGGTTGAGGCGGCTCGTGCGGGTGAGCAGGGCAAAGGCTTTGCTGTCGTCGCCGAAGCGGTGCGAGGACTGGCACAGCGCTCAGCCGTTGCTGCCAAGGATATTTCGAATCTCATTGGTGAAAGTGTGGAGATGGTGAGCAAAGGCGTGCATCTTTCAGAAAAGAATGGTGAGACTTTAAAGAAAATTTCGGAGTCTGTAAAAAAAGTAGCAGATTTAAATAAAGAGATTTCTGATGCAAGCTCAGAACAATTAACCGGTATTAATCAGATCAGTCAGGCGATGAATCAGCTGGATCAGACCTCGCAAAACAATGCGGCCAGCTCTGAACAGATCGCATCCAGTGCTGAAGATCTGGCCGGTCAAACCAAAGAGATTCAGGAAAACGTGCATTTCCTCAGACAAGAAATGATAGGCCGCACTCACAAAAAAGCGGCCTGATATAAAACCTAAAAAGAGGCGCCTCTTCGCAGAGGCCAGTGTTTAATAATAATGTTGGAAGTCGGGAAGGTCCTTTGCGACTATGAAATGCTAGGAGAAGTGCCCTTGCAAGACTCTTCCCTGAGCACTCTTCTCTCCGGATTTTCAGTCCGTCTTGGAAAGATGAAGATACCAGAACGTTCCTGACTCAGAAAGAGACGGTTTTAGAGACCTCCTTTCGTAGAAAAAATTCGTTAAAAGATCTCTCTTATAATTTTTAGCAGGGCTAAAATTATAAGTAAAAGTTCCTTTAGTAACTTCAGGAATTGCCGAAATAAATCATGCTTGTGATTCATTTGGCCCTCCTTTCCTTTCAAGGGGAGGAGAGGCTCCTTAGAGTAACGTCTTGCAAGGGCAGAGCCCTGTGTAGCAAGATCGAAACCATCTTATATCTTAAATAAAATCGATATGAAGAAGAGGCCCTTCCGAAATCAGGATCCAGAAATCGGATTGGCAGCGTGAGCATTGATAAACAAAAGAAAAATAATGTGCATGGATGTGTGCGACCACCAAAGGCGATCAAGACAGATTGGAATCTCTCGGAAGAGGATCCTCCGACCAAGAAAATCGGAAAAACAGATCACACCAAAACCAGAACGAAAAAGATCAAAATAAGACCTCAGCAACCCATTGACTACAATACCGACAGTGTAAAGTTTGTGACAGCTCAGCCCGATATTAAGTGAATGCGAGGGTGGAATGAAAATTGCCTCTATTCATAATAAGACGCGAAAACAGGGGGAAATAGTGAAAAGAGTTTTGGCGCTTATGACTATGTTCTGTCTCGTATTGGGATTTCAAAACTGTAGTCAGAGCAATTTGCAAAATGCCGGGGATCTCTCAGGAGATGTTTCGGTGATCATTCCATCAGAAGTGGGAGCCTCTGAAAGTCAATCAACGGTGACCTATGTGGAAATTCCCGAGGTCTCCGCAGAGTCCTCTGTCAGTAGCAAGGCAAGCAGCGAAGCGCTGGCCGGGCGTTTGGTGATTTCCATGCAAAGTGGCAGCATCCAGTTGATGGATGATGCTAATAATGTCTTAAGCCAACGCTGCTTAGACTCCAGTCGTCTGAAAGAATTGAAGACGATATTGAGTGGTTCCAGTATCTGCGCTACCGAAGTTTCTGCGGATCAGATTTGCGCGATGAGAATGAAGTCCGCTTATGCATCCCTTTATGCTGATGAAAGGCGTGTAAATTTAGGGGAAGAGATGGACTCCTGCGGTCGTGGGAAAAAAGATCTGTGCGGAGGTTTAGCCGACGTATTCAGATCCTACGTCAGCTATGTTCGTGCTCATTGGGCCGAAATGGAGTGTGAGTAAATCACACCCCTAATAAAGCCTTCACCTTGTTGAAGGCTTCAGGCAATTGTTCACGACGAGGTGCCGCTCCTTGAGCAAAGTCAGGACGTCCGCCACCTTTACCACCCATGGCTCCCGCAACTTCTTTCAACAGGTCTCCGGCCTTGGCTTCGGTGGAGATTTCTTTTGAAACGCTGACGATGATAGGATGAGACTCTTCGCCCTGTCCTACGACAACGATCACGCCATTTTGAATTTTATTTTTCAAATGATCTGTGACTTCAGCTAAAACTTGGCGATCATCCAAAGGTAAATCAGCCAAGACGAGTTTTGCACTCTGACCAGATTTGGTTTTGAAAGACAAGGCTTTAGCCGCGAGATCTTCAATATTGATCTGGCCTCCTTGCAATTTCTTCATCTCTCTTTCCATGTGTTTGATCTGCTCTTTGAGGGTTTCCACTCGATGAGCCAGAGTTGCTGTTTCTCCAGTCGCCTCCAAGTGTTTGAGGTAGTGAGCGCTTCTTTGCAGGCCGGCTGCGGAAAGGGCTTCATCCAAGTGAGAGATGGCACTCATCGCATAGCGGACGGCGCCGTCCCCGGTGATGGCTTCGATACGACGAACACCGGAGCTGACCCCGGCTTCAGAGGAAATTTTAAATAAGCGGATCTGAGATGTATTGCGCACATGAGTTCCGCCGCAGAGTTCACAAGAGAAATCTCCCATAGTCAGAACACGAACTTGATCACCGTATTTTTCTCCAAACAGGGCCATGGCTCCTTTGTTTGTAGCTTCTTTCGGTGTCATGATTTCAACCTGCACATCCAAAGCCCGAGCGATCTGCTCGTTGACGAGATCTTCAATCTGGCGAATCTCTTCAGAAGTCAGAGGTTTGTTGTGAGTGAAGTCGAAGCGAGTTTTTTGTGAATCCACCAAAGAGCCGGCTTGCGTGATGTGAGTGCCTAAAACTTTACGAAGAGCCGCATGCAACAAGTGGGTGGCCGAGTGGTTGCTCATGGTGTTGCGGCGTTCGAAAGGATTCACGATGGTCTCAACCTTCGAGCCATTTTTGAATTCTCCGTGTTCCACTTCAACGTGATGAAGAATGATATCATCAATTTTAGTGCTGTTGATCACCTTCGCCCGTGAAGTTCCTTCCATGATATAGCCGACATCGCCAACCTGTCCCCCGCCTTCTCCATAGAAGGAAGTTTGGTTCAGGATCATCACGCCGGACTCAGAGGTTTTTAATGAGTTTACAATTTCACGGCCGTTAGACAGAGTGCCGATCTGGCCTTCGCCGGCAAAATCGTTGTAGCCGACGAAGCGAACTGTTTTGCCGGA
>JBCECD010000095.1:3453-7590 GCA_039206745.1 Bdellovibrio sp.
TTGCCAGTTTGATCAGGTGTTGCTCATCGGCATCCAAAGCTTTGCCTTTCCAGGAAGCTTTGGATCGAGCGCGGTTGTTTTCCATTTCGATTTCAAATTGAGCTTCATTGACTTCGATGCCATTTTCGTTGGCGATCACTCGAGTCAAGTCAGCTGGAAAACCATAGGTGTCATACATTTTGAACACCACTTCGCCAGACAGTTCTTTCAGACCCTTGCCCTTGGCCTGCTTCAGTTCTTCCAGTAAAATGCCTGTTCCGTTGTCCAAAGTGCTGAGGAAACGATTCTCTTCATCGCGAATGGTGTTCATCACGTAATCGCGACGCTCGCCCAGCTCAGGATATACGGAAGCCATATTTTCAATCAAGGCTTCTGCCATAGCTGGCAAAAGAGATTGATCCGCGGAGATCTTACGGCCATAGCGAATCGCCCGGCGCATGATCCGGCGAAGGACGTAGCCACGGCCTTCATTGGCTGGCAAAGCTCCATCGGCAATCAAGAAAGCGGAAGAGCGACAATGATCTGCCAAAACTCTCAGGGCAGCTGTTTGTTCGAGGAGATGCTTATTTTTAGCCAGGATGTCTTTATCCGTTACATAATCCACTTTAGCGATCTTACAAGCGCGCTCGATCATCGGCATAAAGAGATCCGTGTCATAATTGTTGAGTTTGCCTTGCATCGCCGCCACCACACGCTCCAAGCCGGAGCCTGTATCGACTGAGGGCTTTGGCAGTGGAGTGAGAGTGCCAGGAGGGTTTTCAAAGTACTGCATGAAAACCAGGTTCCAGATTTCGACGAAACGGTCTTCACCTGCGGCAATTCCTTGATAAGGATCGGAGATGGTTCCGGCCTTGGGACCGTGATCATAGAAAATTTCAGTACAGGGGCCGCAAGGACCGGTGTCGCCCATCTTCCAGAAGTTGTCTTTTTCGTCAAAACGGAAAATGCGGTCTGTGGGGATGCCCTCTTGTTTGTGCCAGATATCCGCAGCCTCATCATCCGTTCTAAAGACTGTGACGTAGAGCTTTTCTTTGGGAATGCCCAGCTCTTTTGTCAGCAGCTCCCAAGCGAAGTGAATCGCATCTTTTTTGAAGTAGTCGCCGAAAGAGAAGTTCCCGAGCATTTCGAAGAAAGTATGATGGCGAGCTGTGAAACCCACGTTTTCCAGGTCGTTGTGCTTACCGCCGGCACGCACGCATTTTTGTACAGTGACAGCGCGGTTGTAATCTCGCTTTTCCAAACCTAAAAAAGTATTTTTGAATTGGTTCATCCCGGCGTTGGCAAACAGTAAGGTCGGATCGTTTTCGGGAATCAGTGAAGAGGACTTCACAGCGGTGTGACCTTGACGTTTAAAGTAGTCCACAAAAGCGTTGCGGATTTCAGAGCTTTTCATAAATGACCTTTCTGACTGTTTCTGAATCAAAACCCCGGGAGGCGAGCATTCTTGCTAGCCGTGCCTTTTCTTCACGCGAGAACTTATGATCTTCGGCAAATTTATTTTTCACAATCGCACAGGCTTTTTCAAGTTCCTGTTCGTGATCGGCAACGACAGTGGGAAGCCCTTTTTCTTTTAAATAATTATTAATGTAATGAATACCTTTTGAGCGGCGGTGAAGACCTTCTGCCATTCTCTCTGCCAGAGTCTGAGGATCGCCCAGCCAGTTGTTGTCTTTGGCAAAGTCGATGGCTTCGTCCACTAAATTTCCCACTTCATCGTCATCAGAAAAGCGATCGCGTAATTTTTGTCGCAATTCTTTTTCTGAGTGATCGCGACGGGCCAGCAGATCCATGATCTTGCGTTTGGCAGCTTGTCGGGATTTTAAGGGGTCTTTTTCTTCTGACATGGTAGAGATTATTACTCTGTTTTCAAGAACTTGCGAAGAACAATTTCTGTAGAAAAACAGTTCGAATTCCCGATGTTTGACATAGAGCCGCATATTTCCTGCCAAAACACAGATCGGCGCTCTTTTGTTTCAATGATAGCCTGATGGGAAGAGGAGGTTGTTATGAGTTTCCGCAATGAATTCGAGCAGGCGAGGGATTTTCTCATACTTCATCGCGCTGACTATGATTACACCTACAGTCATTTTAAATGGCCCGCCTGTGAGGACTTTAACTGGGCATTAGATTATTTTGATTCCATGGCGGCGGGTAACAACCACCTCGCTCTTTGGATTGTTAACGAAGCGGGGCAGGAAACCAAGATCAGTTTCGAGGAACGCTCTAACCAGGTGGCTCGCTTTTTTCTCAAGCACGGACTGAAAAAGGGAGATGCGGTCTTTATTCTTCTGGATAATGACTTGGCTCTCTGGGAGATCATGTTGGGAGCCATGAAAGTGGGAGCGATCATGGTGCCCTCGCATCCGCTGTTATCGCAGCAGGAAATGGCAGACCGCCTGAATCGAGAAACGGTCAAAATGATTGTGACGAATCCCCGGCACAGTCATCGTTTTACAGAGCCGGCAGGAGACATTATTCCAGTTCTGGTATCAGGGCAGGAAAAAGGATGGATTTCCTATGAGGAGTCCTATTCGGAGAGTTTTGAGTTGGAAGTGGTGGATAAAGCCCGAGGCAAAGATCCGCTGTTTCGCTATTTCACTTCAACTGGAGCGGCCAAGCCACGCTTGGTGGAGCACTCTTATGGCGGGTTCCCCATAGGCCATCTTTCCACGATGTATTGGATGGGATTGCGGCCTGGAGATGTGCATTTGGGAATCAGTGCCAATGGCGGAGCCATGCACGACTGGAACAACTTTATCGCGCCTTGGAATGCCGAGGCGACTTTGTTCATTTATCAGCAAGAGCGTTTTAATGCCAAAATGGTGTTAGATGCTTTGAGTGAATATCCTATCACCACCTTCTGTGCTCCGCCTACGGTGTGGCGTCTTCTGACGGCGGAAGATCTCGATTCCTATAAAGTGCGTCTGCGGGAGGCCGTGAGCACCGGTGAAGCCCTGAGCGCTGAGATTATTTCTAAAGTGCATCGGAGTTGGAATATTTTTGTTCGTGATGGCTATGGCCAAACTGAAACTGCTACACTCATTGGTATTCCCCCCGAGGAAAAGGAATGCTTCGGAACTATGGGGCGACCTATGCCGGGTTTCGACATCAAACTTCTTTCCCCCGAGGGCCAGGAGACTTCAGCCGGAGAAGTGTGTGTGAAAATTCAGGAGCCGACCTGGGGACTTCTTTCCGGTGTCGAGCATACGGCGCAAGATTATTATCACACGGGAGATTCCGCGTATATTGATGAGATGGGGAATTACACTTTTGCCGAGCGCTTGGATGGGCTGTTCAAGTCATCGGATTATCGAATCAGTCCTTACGAAATTGAATATGTTCTCAAGGAATTTCCCGCAATTCGTGAAGCGGTGGTGATTCCTAGCCCGGACCCGATTCGCGATGCAGTACCGAAAGCTTTGATCACTCTCATCAAAGGAGTTGAACCCACGCGTGAGCTGGCTTTGGACATTATGAACTTCGCCCGCTTGCGCCTGTCTCCTTTTAAGCGGGTGCGCCGGTTGGAGTTTATGGAGATTCCGCGCAACACAACTGGAGAAATCCCTCGGGTAGAGTTGGTGCATCTCGAAAAATCAAAACATGTATTGGGCCAAAGATCTCCCTATGAGTTTTGGGAGGAAGATGCAAAAATCAGCTTGCAAGAGACCTGGGCGCAGGAGTTGCCTTAGTATGTAGAAGTCGGTTCTGAAGCGGGGTTGCCCGGATTGTTCGGGTTGATCCCGCGCATATCGGGTGTGGTTGTCGGCTCGGCAGAGCGATCACGGCTGTTGGCTCGACTGCGTGGATCTTGGGGCCGAGTGGTGGGGCGAGAATCGGTTGTAGAGGGTTGCGAGTAGTCTCCAGGATAATGAGAGCGCGGATTGGTGGGCATGGTGGTTGCGGGTGAAGAGGACGTGGTGCCGGTGCCTAACTCTCTTTCCGCATCCGTGCGAGAGCTGCTGCTTTGAGCGTAAGAAGTGCCGGTCAGTGCGAAAATTGTTAAACTCAAAATAGATTTTTTCATAGGAACCTCCTTATGGTTTATGCAGCTGATTCTGCTCCTCTCAGAGGGTAATTTTGAGTTTTTAAGTGAAACCTGCTTTAATACATGGAGAGAGAAATTCAAGTTTGAAAATC
>JBCECD010000096.1:0-7502 GCA_039206745.1 Bdellovibrio sp.
GAGTTGAGAACGAGTCGCGATCATTCTTGAAAAGTTCTGCCGTGGGTTCAATATTCGATGGATTGTGTCAAAGAATTTAAGATTTATTTAAGATTTTCCTGTTATTTGTGGTTGGAATCTGAATATGATTTTTACACCAAGGAGGGGGAATTATGAAACGTGCCTTATTTTTAGGTGCATTGTTGTTAGGATCACAGGCGTTCGCTGTTGAATACCTAGTGAAATACAAGAACACAAATGCGCTCAATATGATCAATACAATGTCAGTATCAAGTGTGTCGACGATTCAAGCCATGGATGTGAATGCGACGGCGAGCTTGGTGAAAGTCAATGTTGAGAAACAACACGAGGTGCAAGCTTTGGCTTCTTTGTTGTCTCACCCAGGCGTTGAGTATGTTGTGCCCAACTTCAAACTCAAAGCTTTCACTGCGCCAGTTGAGATATCTGCTCTGAAGGAGCAATGGGCTATTGCAAAAGTTCAAGCTGAAAAAGCATGGCAACGTGCTGGTAATAAAGGCAATCGCAACATCATTGTAGCGGTGATCGACACAGGTGTGGATTACACGCATTCAGCTTTGGCTCCGAACATGATCGCTGGCTATGACTTCCGCGACAACGATGCGGATCCAATGGATGTGACGGGAGCGCAAAATCCTGGACACGGAACTCACTGTGCAGGTGCGGTGGGCGCGACAGGTTTGATCGACGGTGGTATCGTCGGTTTGGCTCCGGAAGTTTCCATGATGCCTTTGCGCTTTTTGGGTGCAGATGGTTCTGGTGACTTGAACAATGCAATCAAAGCTATCGATTACGCTGTTGAAAAAGGGGCGCATATTATTTCTGCATCTTGGGGTGCGGCGGTTCCTCGCTCTACGGCAGCTCCTTTGTTGGAGGCGATCAAAAGAGCTGATGATAAAGGTGTGATCTTCGTTGCTGCGGCAGCAAATGACGGTAAAAACAATGATAAGACAGAGATGTATCCTGCAAATAACGGATATCCTAACTCTATCACGGTTGCAGCGTCTGGTGCTTCTGATGCAAAACCATCTTAGTCTAACTACGGAACAGCTACTGTGCACGTAGCATCCCCTGGTGAAAACATCATGAGTACATTGCCAAAAAACAAATACGGAAATCTGTCTGGAACTTCCATGGCGACTCCGTTGGTTTCTGGTTTGGTGGCTTTGTTGAAAGCTCAGGATCCTTCATTAACAGGTGCGCAAATCCGTGCTATCTTGCAGACGACAGGTGCGAAAGTTTCCATCGAAACAGCATGTAACTGCCGCGTGGATGCTTACGAAGCGGTAGAAGCTGTTTTGTCTAAGAAAATGGTTGTGGTTCCCGCAGCGGCTTCTATCAAAACTCAAGAGACTTTGAATCTTGCGGTATTGAATGGAAAAGCCCCTTTCAAATTCTCTAGCAGCAACGCTTCTGTTGCCTCTGTTTCTGACAGCGGTGTTGTGACAGCGGTTGCTGATGGGACAACAACTATCACTGTGACAGATGCTGACGGTAAAACGGCGACATCTTTGAACATGAATGTTGGCGCTAAATCAGGTGGCGGCAATCCTCCTCCAGATGATGGCGGTGGCGGAGGCGGCGGTGAGTGCCCTATTGGCGAGCCGGCTCTGTGTGAAATTCTGTGCCAAATCATGCCAGATCTTCCTTTCTGCTCTCAGTAGTGAGAAAGTTGAGATGAAAAAAAGGCTCCGCAAGGAGCCTTTTTTATTTGGAGGCGTGCATGATGAGCCTTTGTTATTTGTCGGCGTCTTAGGGTGGTATCCGAGGATGATTCCTTGGTGCCTTTTTGGGGAATGTCTCAGCTACTGCTGCGATCATTTTGTTACGCGTGTTGAAGGAGTCTTCCATGTCTTTTTATAAGCAATCTTTTCCGCATTTGCTCTGCGAAGTTTCCGGTCCCTTGTTGTGGTTGACCTTGAACAACCCGGAGCAGAAGAATGCCATTTCCTTGGAAATGGTGGAATCTTTGGTGACCACTTTACGATATGCGGATTTTGATCCTGAGATTCGAGTGATTATTTTGAAGGGTGCCGGCGGAGCATTCAGTGCTGGGGGTGATATCAAGGCCATGCAAAATAAAACAGGCATGTTTGCCGGAGCGAGCAATGAACTGCGCATGCGCTACATCCATGGCATTCAAAAAATTCCTAAATGCATTGAGGAGCTTTCTAAGCCTTTGCTTGCTTTGATTCAGGGGCCAGCCATCGGTGCTGGTTGTGATCTGGCGATGATGTGTGATATTCGTGTGGGTTCACCGCAGGCGCAGTTTGGTGAGACCTTTGTTAAAATCGGCCTGGTTCCGGGCGATGGTGGCGCCTTCTTTTTGCAGAGAGTGATTGGCTATGCCAAGGCAATGCAGCTGTCTTTAACCGGAGATGTGGTTGCCGGTGAAGAGGCTTTGAAGTGGGGCTTGTTAAGCTCCCTGCACTCTGAAGAAACAGTGTTGGCAGAAACAGAAAAGCTGGCGCGAAAAATTGCCGACAATGCGCCGGTGGCAGTGCAAATGACAAAGAAGGCCTTGAAAGCGGCTTATCTGAGTGATTTGCAGGCGGCATTGGATCTGGCGGCGGCTTATCAGGGGATTGCGCAAAGGACAGAGGATCACTTCACGGCTTTAGAATCCTTTAAGACGAAAACCCAACCTTCTTTTCAAGGGCGCTGAGAGAGTTTTTCCAACTCCTCAGCTCGAGTCAGAAGATTCTTTTTGAAAACTTCCTTTTGCACCGTGGATAGAGAGCTCCAAAAAGGTCCTGTTAGAAACTTTTGAAAATCTTTTTGATAAGATTGCAGGGCTTGGTCATAGGCAGGCTGCCGCACGCTTTCGTAATCTGAAGTGAATTGCTGAACAAAATTTTTCATAGTCTGCGGGTCTTTGCTGGACTCTAAAAACTTTTGCAGCACATATTCCCGGCTTTGAGCTTGCAAATGAAAAGGGTAGGGGTGAGAGCTCTGGAACTTTTTAAGAGATTCTTTTTGATCTTTGGACAGTCCGCCGATCCAAAGCTCCAGGGAGCGTCGATAGCGTTTGTTGAGTTCTTTGTTGGCTTCGTCAGGATCTTGACGTTTTTCGATGTCTTTGCGTACCTTTTTTGCGAAGTGAGAGATCTGTGTTGAGTCCAAGGAGGCGGTCAGCTTGACAGCTGTATCTGAAAAGTAATGCGTGCCTTTTTTAAAATAAGTTTGAGCACTTTCAACGTGATCCGCAACAAAGTCTTCAGGCAGTGGACCTTTTCCCACTTGAGTTTCGACGGAACGTAAAGACTTGGCAACTTGGGGGAGCAATTCTTTGCGCATTTTTTCAAGATCCGTTTGAATATCTTTTTTGAGCTCTTTTTTCTGAGCACTGCTGAGGTCGAAGTAATCATCAGTTTTTGAGACCGCCATCGTGTCCGCAAAACGATACATGATATCGGAGCGACTGCATCCGATGGCCAGAAAAAGAAGAATAAGAAATCCTAAATGCTTTTTCATAGGAGTTCATCCTATCTCAAAGTGAAGTTGAAGACAGTTCCTGCGCGAAGAAACTAGTTAAGAAACAAAGTTTACAGGTTGGCCTTGATGTTCCTTCACAACCTGATCGCTTTCCATCACGATTTTGCCATTCACCACAGTGTGAGTAGGCCATCCGGTGACTTTCATGCCGTCAAAGGGAGTCCAGCCACAACGACTTGCGATCCAGGAGTTTTCAATGGTTCTTTGTTTTTTAAGATCCACTAAAGTGACATCCGCATCATAATTCTGACGAAGAAAGCCTTTGTTGCGAATGCCAAAAACGCGACAAGGATTGAGGGTCACCATTTCTAAAAACCGATGCAGACTCAGGCGCCCCTCGTGAACATGATTGAGCATGATGGGCAATAGCGTCTGCACTCCGGGGACTCCTGAAGGGCTGTTGGGATAAGGGCGATCTTTTTCTTCTCGAGTGTGAGGGGCATGGTCTGAGCCGATGATGTCCACGGTGCCATCCAAAACCGCTTTCCAAAGACGATCGAGATGTCGCTTCTCGCGAATGGGAGGATTTTGTTGGGCATAAGTGCCGAGGCGATCATAACAATCCGGTGCAAAGAGGGTCAGATGCTGAGGTAGCACCTCAACGCTCGCGATGTCTTTATTATCTCGTAAAAGATCCATTTCTTCGGCGGTGGAGATATGAAGGACATGAATAGGCCGCCCCGTTTTGCGTGCAAGATGCAGGAGTCGACGGGTTGAGTTCACCGCGGTTTCAACATCGCGCCACACAGGGTGAGCGTGAGGATCGGCCATTTCGACGGCGATGTGTTTGCGTTCGCGCAGACGCATTTCATCTTCACTGTGAAAAATCACCCGGCGTTTTCCCTGTCGAAGGATTTTTTCGAGAGCGGCATCGTCCTCGACAAGCAAACTTCCCGTCGAACTGCCCATAAAGACTTTAATCCCGGAACAGTGGGGTAGCATTTCCAGTCGAGCCAGCTCATCCAGATTATCGTGAGCTCCGCCGATGAAAAAAGCATAGTTGCAGTGAGCTCGGCTCTGGGCCCGCTGTAGTTTGTCAGCAAGGGCTGCTTCAGTGGTGGTCGGGGGCTGGGTGTTGGGCATTTCAAAAATAGAAGTGACTCCTCCCAGGATGGCGGCGCGAGTTCCGGTCTCGAGATCTTCTTTGTGAGTCATGCCGGGTTCGCGGAAGTGAACTTGGCTGTCGATGATGCCGGGAAAAACATGCAATCCCCGAGCGTCGAGAGTCTGAAGACTGGAATCTGAAATGGAGTCGCGAATCTTTTCAATGCGGCCATCTCGGATCGCGATATCGGCGACTTGTTCAATAAAACCTTGTTGTGTCGGGTGGGGAAGGAGGCAGGTTCCGCCTTTTATAACTAAATCAAAAGGTTTGGGTTGTTCAGACATGGGGCACCTCTCTTTCCCTCACCATAGCATCGGATACGTCCCAAGGTCCAGCGTTGCATGGAAGAGGTTCTGGCGTTTGACGAGGCGGGAGGGATGGGTGAGAATTTATGTGTGACAATTGAAAAATTTCTCTCCTTTTGGAGCCAGCACAACACCACTATCATTGAGGGCCTCGTAGCTCTTGTCATCCTCCTTGCCTTGTTTTTGGCATATCGCAGTTTCTTCTCAAAAAAAGAAGATGAAGCTTCGGGCGGTCTCGGCGGTAGTGGCGTGGATGCGGCTCAGTTGGAAAAAACTTTGCAGAAAATCTTGGAAGGACAGCAGGGGACTCATGCAGCGGCACCTCGCTCCTCAGAGTCTGCGGGTTCTCATGCGACGGCGGAAGGCGAATCTGCTGAAGCGACGGAAGCGGCGGCAGAGTCTGCGGCGGAAGTGGCACAACTGCGTTTGACCTTGGGTGAAAGTTATAAAAAAATTGAAACTCTGCAAGAGGACTTACGTCAGGCTCTGGAGGCTCAAGCTCAAGGTGGGCCGGTGCAAACCAGCGATACAGGTCTTTCAGCCCAGGAAAAAGAAGAATGGTCTGGGAAGGTGCGCGATCTCGAAGCGCGTTTGGCAGAGTATGAAATCATCAGTGAAGATATCGCGGACCTCTCCAAGTATCGTGAAGAAAATGATCAATTGAAAAAGGAATTGGAAGCCGTTAAGAGTGGCGGCGGAGGTGTCTCCGCTCCTCCAGCTCCCTCCGCTCCTCCGGCTGCATCGGAACCGCCTCCTTCTGCCACTCCTCCTCCTGCTGATGCTGTGAGTAGCGAGCCGGAGCCTGAACCGGCAGTGGCGCCTGAGGTTTCTGAAGTTATGGATACGGGTGAGCCTGCTGCGGAGGGTGATCCTTCGGCGAATCTGATCGACGATGATCTGATGAAAGAGTTTGCAGCGGCGGTCGAGGGGCAAAAGACTCTCACTCGAGTGGCTGATAAGGCCGGTACAGGAAAAGAGACTCCTGATAAAAACACCAAAGCCGAAAATGATCAGTTGATGAACGAGTTTGAAAACTTTGTAACCAAAAAGAGCTAAGAATGAATAAAAAGAACCTGTGCTTTTGGCTAGTTATGGGCGTTTCTTTGAGTATTTCTTCAGGCATATATGCGATCGGAAAAGCTCCTTCAGCCATCCCTTTAAACGCCACGATCGAAGTTTTAAAATTGCCCAGCGAGAATCGTAAGCTCGTTATCAAAGAACAAAGCGAAAAATATTATAAGAATTTTATTGTCTTAGCTTTTGATGAGGCTCAGCCCATGGGAACGCGATGGCGGGCTCTGATGGCTGCGGCGGAAGCTCGTGGTGCTGATTCGACTCCTGACTTGTTAAAAGCAGGGGAGCACAAAAAATGGTATATGCGCAACGCCGCCGTGGTGGCATTGGCTGAGGTGGAATTCGAGCAGGCGGAAAAATTAGCGCAGAAATTATTGAAGGATAAGGCTTTGGTGGTGCGTTCAGCAGCTGTAGAGGTGCTGAGAAAGAACCTTTCCCCCTCGGCGCGGGAGCTGTTATGGGAAGAGTTGAATCAAAGTTATAATTTCAAAAACTCGCAGAGTCTGTGGATTCGCCATCAGATCGTCGAAGTTTTGGCGCAAAAGCCTTTGGATCGAGAGGTTAAAAGCTTCACGCAACTGCTGTCTGATCGAGATGTGCGTGTACAGCTCCCAGCCGTACGCGGCCTAGAGCGCCTCACGGGCACTAAATTAGGAGAAGGCCCGATCAAGCAGTCCACTTTAGTTACGATGTGGAAAGACTTTCTACACAAAGAAAATATGGGGCTCTAAGCTAAGAAAACAGCGGAAAACATTATATAGATTATCAAGATTATCAAGATTTTTACCTCCAACACTTAGGAAAATTATTTTTTGATAAGAGTTGGTGAAATGTTATTGAGGGAATTTATGAAAATACTTTTACTTTTTTGTATGTCTTTGTGGTCCTGTTTTTCTTTTGCAGCATGACCCAAAGGCGTCTGGACAGCTCCATCACCAAGTTCCGATTTGGAATATAAAGATTATGAAAAAGAATGGTTGATAGTGGGCGACGACACTGTTGAGCAGGCTCTGACTTTGGCAGTTCACTTCTCAAAAAAGATTTTTGAAATTCTTTCTGCTGATGAAAAATCCGCCACACTTTATAGTCCTGAAGATGGTACTACCTTCAAAGTTCGATTTACTGTCGTCGGTGACAAACTTGAAATTTGTTATGAAAACAACCAATGCCGATCTTATGGCGCATCTAATCGATCACCTGATTTTTCCTCACCTCCAACGATAACTCCTGCAGCAACTTTGTCTTCCACATGGTGTGTGGATGACGATTGTTTTGATATGGGAGGAAATTCCGACACTCTTTTCAATCTTCATCAAGACATGGCGACCACGTCTTCTATTAACAAATATTTTTTTGAAAAACACAATATTTTGTTAAAAACACTTCACTTCGCATATCGGCTTGAAAATAATGAAGATACGATGAAGTCTTTCTCGTCAGCATTCAGACTCTATGGACTGCACCCTTCGAATTGGAGCCTGAGATCCAGAAATTAGTATAGGCCC
>JBCECD010000097.1:0-7486 GCA_039206745.1 Bdellovibrio sp.
GTTTTCAATTTAGTTCAGGGGGATGGTGCTGCGGGTGGACGTCTGGTGGCCCATGAGAACGTGGATGGAATTTTGTTCACGGGTTCTTATGAAGTGGGTTTAAAAATCAAACAGGAGACGATGACTCACTACTGGAAGATTTTAGCTCTGGAGATGGGTGGTAAGAACGCCACTATCGTTTGGGATGATGCCGACATGGACAAGGCGATTTATGAGAGCTTGGTTGGTGCTTATATGACGGCGGGTCAGCGCTGCTCCTGCACCAGTCGTATTATCTTGCATCCGAAAATTGCCGAAGAGTTCACAGAGAGATTCTATCAGGCTGCTAAAAAACTCACGATTGGACATTGGAGTGAAAATACTTTCATGGGACCGCTGATCAATGCTGCGGCGGTGGAAAAGTACATTCGCTTCCAAGAGATCGCCAATCGCGAAAACTGCGAAAGCTTGATGCGCGGAAAAGCTTTGGATCTCAAAAACAAAGGCTACTATGTCACGCCCTCCATTCATCTGGTGAATAAGTTTGATCCGCAGAGCGTTTACCAAAAGAGTGAAATCTTTGGCCCGAATGTGGCGATTTATCAGACGGATGATTTTGATCATGCGATGGATATTGTGAATTCAACGGGCTATGGCCTGGTGATGGCGCTCTTCTCAAAAAATAAAGAGCTCTATGAAAAAAGCCTGTTCCAGGCGCGTGTGGGTTTGCTGAATTGGAATCGCACGACCAATGGCTCCAGCTCACGTCTTCCCTTCGGAGGCATGGGTAAATCGGGTAATGATCGGCCTTCGGCTCACTTTGCGATTCAGTATTGCACGGTTCCTGTGGCGAGCCTTGAGGATACGACGCCTTTTGATCCGACAAAGATTTTACCTGGTATGAACCTGGATATGAAATAATGAAGAAGACCTTGGTGATTTTATTCTTAGCGATAGGAGCTTTGGTGGCAGCCGTTGGCGGAACTGCCGCCTATTTGGCCTTTGAGTTTGTCAACTCACGTCCCAGTGAAACTGCGCAGGATGTGGTTTATGAAGTCGCTCCCGGAAGCAACTTTAATGTGATTGCGGAAGAGCTTCAGAGTAAAGGTTTGATCACCAATGGCCGTCTGTTCTCAATCTATGCTCGGATAAAAGGGGATAGAGGAAAATTAAAAGTAGGCGAGTATCTTCTGAGAACCAACATGGTGCCCGCGGAAATTCTCGAAGTCATTACTTCAGGGAAGAGCATTGCCCGGAGTTTTACAGTGAGTGAGGGTCTGAGCATTTATGAGGTTGCCGAGCTCTATGAAAAACAAGGTTTTGGAACGGCTCAGGATTTTAAGTCCTGGGCGCGTAATCCTCAGTTCATCAAGTCTTTGTTGGGAGAAGAGCCGCGCAGCCTCGAGGGGTATTTGTTTCCAGAAACTTATATGCTGACCAAATACACCGACACAAAAGCCTTGCTCTCCAATATGGTGAAAAGATTTTTGTATGTGTATAACGAAGTGATTGCGGAAGGTTCTCTTCCGGGTTGGAGTCGCCACCAGATCGTCACTCTGGCCAGTATTATTGAGAAAGAAACGGGAGCTCCTGAAGAGCGGCCTTTGATCTCCTCCGTGTTTCACAACCGTCTGGCGCGGAAGATGCGTCTGCAAACAGACCCGACAATTATATACGGAAAAGCGGAGCTCACGGGAAAATTGGAGATCAATATCACTCGCAAGGACCTCAGCACGCCGACAGCTTATAATACTTATGTGATCTATGGTTTACCGCCGGGTCCTATTGCCAATCCGGGGCGAGAGGCTTTGCGGGCGGTTCTTAAGCCAGCGCAAAGCAATTATCTTTTCTTTGTCAGCCAGAATGACGGCACACATGTTTTTTCAGAGGACTACAAAGGACATCACAAGGCCGTGCAGAGATTCCAATTGGACCAAAAAGCTCGTCAGGGAAAATCATGGCGAGACTTGCAAAAAAGAACGCCGTCGCCTCCGGCACGAACGCAATAGAATTAACGACCGAAATCGTCAGGAGCTGTGGCTCTGTCAAAAGAGTGTGTTTGTGAGTTGTATCGGAACACATTCAATCGAGGGACCATTTGCTCATCGTAAGTGGGTGCGACGATTTCCATAGATCCATCCTTATCCACATCAGCAATGGCCAGGTTCGTAGCATTGCCCTGCAACAGAAAATATCCATCACGAGTTTCAAAGAGAGGGAGCTTAGCCATCAGAACCAGACCCTCTGGGGACTCCGAATACACTTCCAGGCTTAAAGCATCTTTGTTTTTGATTTTTAGAACTGTGATAAGCGGTCCTTCGGGGGAAATTGCTCCGTGAGCTTTAGCCAAAATAGTGCGTTCAGAATTTACAACGAGATCTTTGACCCAGCCTCTGAGAGAAGGAACGACAGCCACTGTCACTAGAGCCATTGCTACTAGTGAAAGAAGAGCCATGAGGAGAATGTCTTTCTTTTTAAAAGCGGAGTCAGTCTGAGCCATGGAATGAGTCTGCCATAAAAGTCGTTGAATGAAAAAGCAGAAAAGGCATAAGATGGCCAGCAAACCGCGAATGAGGAGATTTTGTGGCGCAATTAGTGGTATCAAAATTTGGTGGAACGTCGATGGGCGATGCTGAATGTATGTTGCGAAGTGCAGAGGTCAGTTTCCGTCAGGGTTCAAGTGTTGTGGTGGTTTCGGCAACATCGGGTACAACCAACGATCTGATTGCTTTAGGCAAAGCGGCTGAGACCCAGGCTTGGAATCAGGCTGAAGAGCTGCTTAAAAAAATGCGCGAAAAACACCTTAAGATCAGTCAAGACCTGAAGATCTCTTCCGCCTCACAGCAAAAACTAGAAACCCTCTTTGAGGAAATGAGTTCTTTGGCCAAGGGCGTGCATCTCCTACGTGATTGTTCCGTGAAAGCCCTGGACACTTTGATGAGCTTGGGAGAGAGAATGTCTTCCGTCCTCTTTACTGAAGCGATGGGAGCAGTTTTAAAAAAGCACGGCTCTCCAAAAATAGCGGAGCTCTTTGATGTGCGTCAGGTTTTGCGCACCGATGACTCTTTTGGCAAAGCCAAACCTTTGACTGAAGAGATCGCAAAGTTAGCACAGCAACATCTTGGATTTTTAAAAGAACAGCAAAAAGTCATCGTCACTCAAGGTTATATCGGTATGACTGAAGAGGGAATGACAACAACTTTGGGCCGTGGCGGCAGTGATTACTCTGCCGCGATCATTGCTGAAGGTGTCAGAGCAGATATCCTGGAGATCTGGACAGATGTGGCGGGTATTGCCACGACGGATCCGCGTTTGTGCCCTCAAGCTCAGCCGATTAAAGAAATTTCTTTTAAAGAGGCTTCGGAGCTGGCGACTTTCGGTGCGAAAGTGTTACATCCAGCGACCTTGCTACCGGCTATTCGTCGGAATATTCCTGTTTTTGTAGGTTCCAGTTTTGATGCCGAGGCCAAGGGAACCTGGGTTCGCAAAGATGTGGAAGACCACCCCTTGATTCGAGCGATGGCGCTTAGAAAAAAGCAGGTGTTGGTCACGCTGTCCACGCCGGAGATGTTGCATGCACATGGGTTTTTATTTCAGATTTTCAAAGTGTTCAATGATCACAAAGTGAGTATTGATGCGATCACGACATCGGAGATTTCGGTGAGTGTGACTTTGGACGATTCAACTTTATTGAATAAAAAACTGATTGCGGATCTGGGACAGATTGCAGATGTTCAGGTTGAGGAAAATCTGTCGTTGGTGTCTTTGATTGGAAACAATATCAATCACACAGCCGGTTTAGGTAAGAGAATCTTCGAAACTTTGCATGATGTGAATGTGCGGATGATTTGTTCGGGTGCGAGCAAGCACAACTTCTGCTTTTTGGTGAATGAGAATCAGGGGGCGGAAGCCATCCGTCGTCTGCATGAATGCTTTATCGAAGCGGGAGTGGAAGAGTTGGCATGAACAAGGAAGACTTTTACCAGTTGCTAGAGGCGCGAAAATCCATCAGAAAATACAAACCCGACGCTGTTCCCAAGGACGTCATTGAGAGAGTTTTGGCAGCCGGCATGCAGGCCCCTTCTGGAAAAAATCGACAAAACTGGCGATTTTTTGTCGTCACCGGTGTCAAACGAGATGAGTATTTGAAATACTCCCAGAAATCCTGGTTGGGAATTAAAGACATCTTGTCGCAGCGGTTGAAGCCTTCACTCTATCAGTTTACAGAGAGATTTTTTTATACTTTAGGTGATGCGCCGGTGGTGATTTTCGCCTACTCCCATAATGATTCGGAAGAGCGTTACCATACTAGCATCGGTTCTGTGTATATGGCTGTGGAAAACATGAATTTAGCTTGTGTCGCGGAGGGCTTGGGTTCCTGTACTATGGGGGCTCCCTTGGAAATTAAGGACGAAGTAAACAAGTTCTTGGGTGTTGAGACCCTTCCGGAGTTCCAAAAAGGAGAGCTGGAGCTCTTGTGTGCGATGGTTTGCGGCTATCCTGACCATAATCCACCCAAGGCGCCCCGTCAGCTTGAGGGGCGAGTGACCTGGCTTTCGTAAGAATTTCATGACATCTGGGACCCTGCCTTTTCGCTACCTTCTCGAGGGGCTTTTTGGTATATCCGGTCCCTTATGAATCCAGTTGAAGCCATCCAAAACAACCCCTTTGTGCTCGCCCCTATGGCGGGTATCACAGATCATGCTTTTCGCACGTTCATGAAGAAGCTGGATACAAGTGTGGTGGTGACTGAACTGGTTAGTGCCAATGGGATTGAGTACAAATCAGAACGCACGATGAAGTTGATGAGCTACGATGAATCACAGAGGCCTATCGGGGTTCAGCTCTTTGGAGAAGAGCCGGAGATTTTGGGACGAGCCGCGCAGGTGGCGGTCAGTGAAGGTTGTGACTTTGTCGACTTGAACTTTGGTTGTCCTGTTCCAAAGGTGGTAAAAAAAGGCGCCGGCTCCGCCATGCTCAAAGACCCTGTGGCTCTGCAAAAAGTTTTGGCGGCAGTAAAAAAGGCCGTTCAGGTTCCTGTGACTATCAAAATCCGCACTGGCTGGGATGCAAACACTCGTAACGCACAAGAGGTTTGTCATATTGCTTACAATGAGGGAATCAGTTGGGTGGCGATTCATGGTCGCACTCGCGCGCAGGGTTATTCGGGATTGGCGGACTGGGATTTCATAGGCGAAATCAAGTCCAAAGCCCAGCTTCCTATTTTAGGAAATGGCGATATCTTAACACCTCGACAAGCCAATCTGCGTTTGCAGCAATCTGGCTGCGATGGAGTGATGATCGGTCGTGGCTGTTTGAAAAATCCGTTTATTTTTATGGATGCCCTTTCTTTGTGGAAGGGAGAGCCTGTAAAAGAGGCAGCTCGAGACTATGTGAGTTTGTTTAATAGTTTGAAGAACGAAATTGTGGCGCATTGTGATGAACACATCACGGGGATTCAGCTCAGAAAGTTTGCAGCTTGGTTCTCAACAGGTTATCCTGGGGCGGCTCAATTTCGGAAGAATCTATTTCAATCCAAAAGTAACGATGAAATCATGGCGTTGGCGAATGAGTTTTTCGCGGGGATTGGTAGTGTAAATCAAGAAGACACCAGTGAAGAGGGCTTCCTGATGGGCGGTCATGGCTAAGTTTTTGTTTTAGTGAAGTTTAAGAAGTAAAGAAGGACATATATGATTCAAGATCCAAAGAAGATTAGAAATATTGCAATTATCGCGCACGTCGACCACGGTAAGACCACCCTTGTTGACCATCTCATTAAGCAAGCCGGTACTTTCCGTGACAATGAGCATGTTGAAGAGCGCTTGATGGACTCCATGGATCTGGAAAAAGAACGCGGAATCACGATTGCTGCGAAAAATGCCTCTTTCATGTATAAAGATATCAAAGTGAATATCGTCGATACTCCGGGCCATAGTGACTTTGGTGGTGAGGTTGAGCGTATCTTGAACATGGTGGATGGTTGTATCCTGCTTTGCGATGCCTCTGAAGGTCCTTTGCCGCAAACACGTTTCGTTTTGAAAAAAGCCTTGGAAGGCGGCAAGAAAGTTATCGTTTGTATCAACAAGATTGACCGTGCCGATGCTCGTATTCAGGAAGTACACAATGAACTTTTTGATCTCTTCATCGATTTGGATGCAACCGAAGAGCAATGTGATTTCCACACCGTCTATGCTATTGCCCGTGAAGGGATGGCCACGTTAGATCCGGCTGTGAACACCGGTTCTTTGCAGGTTCTTTACGACGCTATCGTGGACCTGGTTCCGCCTCCACAAATCGAAGAGAATCATCCTCTGCAAGTGATGGTTTCGAATATCTCGTACAATGATTACGTGGGTCGTTTGGCGATTGGACGTATGAAGGCGGGAACAATCAAAGTGGGCGATGAGGTTTTGTGTGTGCAAGCCAACACACAAAAGAAAGTGAAAGTCTCTGCTTTGTTCCAATACAAAGTCAATTCTCAGGTGCCAGCTCAAGAAGTGGGAGCCGGTGATATCGTGGTGATCGCGGGTATGGAAGATTTCACGATCGGCGATACCATCACATCTGTTTTGGATCCTCGTCCTCTGCCGCGTATCCGCGTGGAAGAGCCCACTGTCGGAATGGTGTTCTCGGTGAATAACGGGCCTTTCGCCGGTTTGGATGGAAAGAACGTGACGTCACGAAAAATCCTGGAGCGTTTGGAGCGCGAGCTTTTGTATAATGTGGCAATCCGTGTGGAAAAAACGGACAGCACGGACGCTTTCAAAGTAGTGGGTCGTGGTGAGTTGCAATTGGGTGTATTGATCGAACAAATGCGCCGTGAGAATTTCGAATTGCTTGTATCCAAGCCCACAGTTGTCTTCAAAGAAGAAGGCGGCAAAAAAATGGAGCCGATGGAGATCGCGGTGATCGATATCGAAGACCAGTTCGTGGGTGCCGTGACGGAGAAGTTAGGTAAGAGAAAAGGTGTGATGACGAATATGGTGCAAAAGGGTTCGGGTCGAACTCGTTTGGAATTCCGTATTCCTTCTCGTGGTCTGATCGGTTATCGCTCTGACTTCTTGACGGACACACGCGGAACCGGTCTGTTGAACACTCAATTTGACGGCTGGGATGCTTACAAAGGTGAGATCGAGCATCGTATGAACGGAGCGATGATTTCAGATCGTAAAGGTACTGCGACAGCTTATGCTATCTGGAATTTACAAGAGCGCGGTATCATGATGGTTGAACACGGTGATGAAGTCTATGAGGGCATGATTGTCGGAGAACACGCCAAGGAAAATGATCTAGAAGTTAACATCACTCGTGAGAAAAAATTGACGAACGTGCGTGCTTCGGGTTCTGATGAAGCTATCCGTCTGGTTCCAGTTAAAAAAATGACTTTGGAACGGGCGATGGAGTGGATCAAGGATTCTGAGCTTATCGAAGTGACACCGAAGAATATTCGCTTGCGTCTTCGTGAGCTGGATCCGCATAAAAGAGCGAGAGCAGCGAAGGAATAATG
>JBCECD010000098.1:0-2752 GCA_039206745.1 Bdellovibrio sp.
GTGCTTTGTCCGCGTTATTGTAAGGACCCGAGGGAATATTTTCTTCTCAGCTGTGAAGTTCGATGATAAAGCTGATACCAATGAGTCAAGATCGCACTTTAAAAAAAGAAATTCTGAAAATGGTGGCGGGGTTTCGTCGCTTTCGCAGTCGTTTTTTTAAGGAATCCTCTCTCTATGACAGGTTGGCAAGTTCGGGACAGAAGCCGAAGACCTTGATGATTGCTTGTAGTGATTCTCGTGTGGATCCGGCTATCTTATTTGCGACTTCCCCCGGGGAGATTTTTATTGTTCGTAACGTAGCCAACCTGGTGCCGCCTTTTGAATCTTCTCAAGGTTTTCACGGGGTGAGTGCGGCCATTGAGTTTGCGGTCGTGAATCTGCAAGTGGAAAATATTGTGGTGCTAGGTCATCGACAATGTGGTGGGATTCGCTCCTTGTTTCAGCCTGATGCAATACAAGAAGGCGGTTTTGTGGCGCAGTGGATGACAATTGCTGAAGATGCCAAGCAAAAGGCTTTAAGTAAGTTGCCGGGTGCCAACGTGGAGACTCTGTGTCGTGAGTGCGAGCGTGAGTCGATTGTTATTTCTTTGAAAAATCTTCGTTCCTTCCCCTTTATTGAAGAAGCTATTGCTCAACGAGGCGTGCAATTATTCGGGGTTTATTTTGATCTGGAGAACGGTCGCCTTTGGTATTATGACGAACCCCAAGGGAGCTTTGAGGAGCTGGCTTTAGCCGAAGCGTGAGAGGCTCTGCGAGAAGAAGGTAGGGCCTGCGGAAGTTCAGATGGACATTTTAAGTCTTGTCCCGCATAGTTTGAGTATGTCTTTTTTCATTAGAGCGCGTAATAAAATGACTGAATCCTTCATTGCTTGTTTGGTTGTCTTGTACGGCGATCAAAGAGGGGGGCTTCGCATCTTTCGGCTGCGTGTCCCAACTGCGATTGTTTTGTTAAGCGCTCTTGTTTTTCCTCTCTCTTTTCATGCCTCTGCGGCCACCGTCGTGAGTGAAACCTTGGGGCAGGTGTCTGATTATGTCGTCACCAGTCGAGAGGTTCAGATCGCCACAGCGATTGAAAACATTCTTTATCCTCCGAAGACTCCTTTGAAGGGCTTGTCTGAAGTGCGTCCCGGCCAAGCGGAGATGCGCAATGCTTTGACTTCTGTTTTGTTGGAAGTCGTGGTGGCGATGGAGGCTGAGAACTTCAATGTGTCGCATGCTTCGGAAGAGGAATTAAAAGAGGCTTTAAGTAAAGTCGACAGGGCTGTGGCTGGAAAAGTTTATTGGAATGAATTAGAAGTTTCGGCGGCGGAAATGAAGCGCATCACTCAACGTAAGCTGAACGCAAAAAGTTTTTTGAAGTTTCGTACCAACTCGATGAGCAGTGTGATCACGGACCAAGAGGCCTTGGTCTATTACAATAAGAACCGCCTGAAATTTGGGGATATGCCCTTTGAGAGTTTTCAAGATAATATCAAAGCTTTTCTGGCGCAGCAGCAGTTGGAGGAGCGCATTCGTTCTTGGTTTGAGGTTATTAAAAGAAAATACAAGGTGAGAAACTACGCAGATGGAACTTGAGGTGAAGAAGACAATTGAGAAACTCACCGGCTTCCATAAACCTTCGATGCGAGCTTTGATAGAAGCTGTGCATAGAGATCAGGGATTGTTGCCGCAGTTCTACTGGCCTTTGGATTTGTTGGGGGCCGAAATGGCAACCTGTGATGCCTGGGGCGTGGTGGTAGAAGATCGCGTGCTTGCTTTTGTGTTGTACCGTGATCTGCCAGCAGCCTGGGAGATTTCTCTGGTGGTCACTCATCCTGATTTCCGACGGCAGAATCTGATGGCAGAGCTCTTGAGGAATATCATTAATGCGCCAAGTCGAGATAAAGAGTTGTGGTTAGAAGTTCATGAAGAAAACACAGCTGCGCAAAAACTCTATGAAAAACTTGGGTTTAAGGAAACGGGGCGGCGTCCTCGATACTATAAAGACGGAGCGACGGCCATCCTCTACAGGCGTTCATAAACCCTTGCATTAGCTCATTTTTTTTGCTAGTTTCAACTCGTTCAATGGGCCCAGCAGGCCCATTTTTTTTTGTCGCAGGCGGGTTGAAACTCCTTTTCGCCGGCGTGAGCGTTACAAAGAGGATTGTCTTTAATGTCAGAAAAACCATCATGGATGGAAAAAGTAGAGGCCATGGCCCAAGAGGCTGCAACTCGAGAAAGTTGCATTCTTTATGATGTGGAATTCGTGGGAATCGGCAAAGGTCGGACTTTAAGAGTATTTATAGATAAAGAGGATGGCAGCATCAGTATCGATGACTGTTCCAATGTTTCGAAAGACCTCAATGCTCAGTTGGATGCGGAAGATGTGATTCCGGGTGAGGCCTACAGCTTGGAGGTTTCAACTCCGGGTTTGGACAGGCATTTGAAGCAACCCTGGCACTTCCAAAAGGCCGTGGGAAAAAAGATTTATATCAAGACCGCCAAAGCTTTAGAGAGTCTGGGCGTGACAGATAAAAAATGGAAAGCAGCTAAAACAGTAGAACATGTTTTGGATGCGGCAGATGAAAAAAGTATTCGCTTCGTTGTGAATGACATAGTGATTGATATTCCCTATGCCATGATCGAAAAAGCAAAAGTTGTGTTTGAGTTTACTAAAGGTCAAAAAAAGTAACGAGAAGAGGGAAATCATGGCTGAAAATATGTTTTCAGATCTTTCCAGAGTGATTGAGCAAGTTGGAAAAGACAAAGGTAT
>JBCECD010000098.1:2762-7470 GCA_039206745.1 Bdellovibrio sp.
GAATCGATAAGCAGATTGTTATCGAGGCTATCACTCAAGGTATGTTGGTTGCGGCTCGTAAAAAGTACGGCACTTATCGTGAGATTGAAGCGACTTACAATGAAGAGACAGGTGAAGTGGAACTCTTTGAGTTCAAAGAGGTCGTACTGCGTGAAAAGTTCATCGATGAAGAAGTTGAAATTCCTTATGATGAAGCACAAAAGTTAGACCCCAATGTGCAATTGGATGACTCCATTGGTATCAAGATGGAAGCTTCGGATTTGGGTCGTATTGCTGCGCAAACAGCCAAGCAAATCATCATGCAAAAAGTGCGCGATGCGGAGCGCTCTATTATTTTCAATGAGTTTGAAGAGCGTAAAGGCGAGATCGCATCTGGTATTGCTCGTCGTGTGGAAAAAGGCGCCATCGTTGTCGATTTGGGTC
Source organism: Bdellovibrio sp. (assembly GCA_039206745.1). Taxonomy (GTDB): domain Bacteria; phylum Bdellovibrionota; class Bdellovibrionia; order Bdellovibrionales; family Bdellovibrionaceae; genus Bdellovibrio. Next base: position 3,186 of record JBCECD010000098.1, read on the forward strand.
GTACGGAAGCTTATATCCCTCCTCGTGAACAAATCCCTGGTGAGCAATACAAGCCAGGCGATCGCATTCAGGGATATTTGTCAGAAGTTCGTCAAACCACTCGGGGTCCCCAAATCATCATGTCGCGTGCGGATGAGCGCTATTTAATGAAGTTATTTGAAATGGAAGTTCCTGAAATCTACGACGGAGTTGTGGAGATCATGGCGGCGGCTCGTGAGCCGGGACAGCGTGCGAAGATTGCTGTTCGCTCTAAAGACAACTCCGTAGATCCTGTGGGAGCTTGCGTGGGTATGAAGGGTTCGCGTGTGCAAAATATCGTGCAGGAGTTGCGCGGTGAAAAAATTGATATTGTCCCTTGGGACGAAGATATCACGCGTTTTGCCTGCAATGCTTTAGCGCCTGCGGAAATCTCTCGCGTGTTCTTGGATGATGCCAACCGTGAGATGGAGATCGTTGTGCCGGACTCTCAATTGAGTTTGGCTATTGGTAAGCGTGGACAAAATGTGCGCTTGGCAGCGAAGCTGACAACTTGGAAGTTGGATATTATTTCTGAGTCGTCGGCGGCTTCTCGTACCGCTGAATCTATCTTTAATTTGATGTTGATTCAGGGCATGAATGAAACCATGGCGCAAAATATTTTCCAATCAGGCTTCGGCTCTTTCCAATCTGTGGCTTCGGCGACAGTGGAAGAACTGATGACTATTCCTGGTTATGATGATCCGGATAAGGCGGAGAAGCTTTCGAATGAAGCGAAAGCTCTGGTGGCAAAATATGAAGCTGAAGGAGTGCCGGTACCAAAAGCACCGACGGCTGTTAAAGATAATAAGTCCAATGTTTCTGCGAAAGAACAAGCGGACATGCTTTTGAAGCAGGAGTTGAAAAAACTTGATGCTCAGGAAGCGGATGAAGAATAGTTTTTTGGATAGAGAACAACACAGGGAGACTGAGTGAGTAATCCAAAGGTTTTTGAGTTTGCAAAAGAGATAGGGATGACCCCGCTAGCCCTCATGGATAAAATCCGTGAATGGCATTTGCCTGTTAAAAGTCATATGGCGGAGCTAGAGCCCGAGGTTCTCGAGCAGATTAAAATTAAACTGAGCGGAGGCGAAAAAGCCACGGAAGAAGCGAAGCCTAAAAAGTCCGCGACTCGCCGAGCAGCGCCTAAGAAGGTCACGGCGGTAGCGCCTGCTGAAGCTGAATCGGCAGCCGGTCCTGCGAAGTCTTCTTCGGTTATTCGCCGTAAGAAAGAGGACGAAGCTCCTCGCGCGAAGATTGTCTCCAAGCCTGAGGCGGAAGAAGCTCCACGTGTCGTTGTAAAGAAGTCCGCGACTAAAGAAGTGGAACCTGAAATGGAAGCGGAATCCGCTCCTGATGTTGTCGAAGAAAAAGTCATAGTTAAAGAAAAAGAAGCTCTAGCACCAGTTGCTGAAGCGAAACCAGAACCTGTTGTTGCAAAGGAAGCTCCTGTTGCAGCTCCAGTTCCTGAAGCAGCTCCAGCTGCGGCTCCTCAAGCCAGAAAGAAAGAAGTTGTTGTGGGTACGAGTGGAGTTTCTAGTTCTTCCACACCGGCAACCACGGTGAAGAGAAATATTATCGGACGTATGGACTTGTCCCGCGTTCAACCTCAATCACCTCCACGCGGTCATGGAGACCGACCTCAAGGTGGGTATGGACCTCGTCAAGACCGTGGAGCGGGTGGGCCTGGCGGCAATCAAGGTGGCGGTTTCTCAGGGCCGCGTCCTGGTGGATTCAATCGTCCCTCTGGTGGTGCGCCGACTCGCAATATTCGTACAGGATTTGTTGCGGCTGCTCCTATGCCTGAGCCAATGCCAGATGCGGGGACTGATTTTAAAAATCGTGATTTTGACCGTCGTAAAAAAGTGATGCCTGGTACTGGTGCAGGACCTGCCGCCGCAGGTCGTGAGCGTGAGAAAGAAAAAGAAGAAGAAGTTCAGGGATTCAATGCGGTCGAGTTCCGTAAGCGAGAAATGGTCTTCCAACCTAAAAAGAAAAAAGGAATGTTAGACCGTGAGGCGATGAGAACTCAGATCACGACTCCTTCCGCGCATAAACGCGTAGTGAAGGTCAATAGCACAATGAAGCTCAGTGATTTAGCTATGGAGATGGGCTTAAAAGCTCCTCAGTTGGTTAAAGTTCTAATGCAAAATGGTGTGATGGCCAACATGAATACAGATTTGGATTTTGACACCATTGCATTGATTGTTCCAGAGTTTGGTTGGGAAGCACAAAACGTTTTCAAAACAGCAGATGCTGTTGCTGAAGAGACCGCCTTTGGTGATCTCAACGCATCTCCCGAGACTCGTCCTCCTGTTGTGACAGTGATGGGACACGTTGACCATGGTAAGACCTCTTTGCTGGATGCCATTCGCAATGCCGATGTGGCAGCGGGAGAGGCTGGCGGGATCACTCAGCACATCGGTGCTTACAGTGTGAAGCTGGATGATGGACATTTGATTACTTTCTTGGATACTCCGGGCCATGAAGCCTTCACGGCTATGCGTGCGCGCGGAGCGAATGCCACAGATATCGCGATCATCGTGGTTGCCGCTGACGATGGAATGATGCCACAAACGCAAGAGGCGATTAACCATGCCAAAGCGGCGGGTGTTCCTATTATCGTCGCGGTGAATAAGATGGATAAGCCTGGTGCAAATCCAGAGCGTATTAAGCAGCAATTGACAGAGCTTGAGATTGTTCCGGAAGAATGGGGTGGAAATACGATCTTCTGTGAAGTCTCTGCTATGAAAAAGACCGGTATCAAGGAAATGTTGGAGCAGGTGAAGCTGCTTGCTGAGGTGGCTGAATTAAAAGCCAATGCGAAACGTTCTGGTACAGGTCTTGTGATCGAAGCCAAAATGGAAAAGGGCAAAGGCCCTGTTGCCACCTTATTGGTGAAAGACGGAACTGTTGAAGTCGGTCAGTACATCGTTGCGGGAACAATGCGCGGACGCGTTCGTTCTTTGATGAATGATAAAGGTGAGAGAGTTCAGTCTGTCGGCCCGGGTCTTCCGGCCGAAGTATTAGGTTTGGATGGGGTTCCTGCTGCCGGTGATAAGTTTGATATTGTTAAAGACGAGGACACTTCCGTCAAAGTTTCAGCTTTGCGCAAAGAGCAGGCTGAAAAGGCGGCGGCAACGCCAACGTCAAAAATGTCTTTGGAAGATATTTTTGCCAAAGTGAAAGCGGGAGATGTCAAAGAGTTGGCTCTGGTTTTGAAAGCCGATGTGCATGGGTCTTTGGAGGCAATCAACGGAATGTTGGCGAAACTTTCCACAAGCGAAGTTAAGACACGAGTTATTCACTCTGCAGTGGGCGGTATCAACGAGGGAGACGTGATCCTGGCGCATACAGCAAAAGGGATTGTTTTGGGCTTCAACGTGCGTCCTGATTTGGGCGCGCAGGCGAAAGCAAAACAGATGGGTGTCGACATTCGTACTTACTCTATTGTGTATGAATTAATTGATCAGATGAAGGCTGCTATGGCGGGACTTTTGACTCCAGATGTGGTGGAAGAAGTCATGGGCCGCGTGGAAGTGCGCAATACTTTCAACGTTCCCAAGGTTGGAACGATTGCAGGTTGCTTCGTAGTCGATGGAAAAGTACAGCGTAATAATATGATTCGTCTGTTGCGTGAGAACAAAATTATCTATGAAGGTAAGATTGCTTCTCTGAAACGTTTCAAAGATGATGCGAAGGAAGTGGCTTCGGGCTACGAATGCGGTATCAGCATTGAAAACTACAACGACATTAAAGTGGGCGACATGATGGAAGCCTACGTGAAAAAAGAAGTAGCACGTGAATTGGGAGAAGCTCTGTCGTGAAGAATATGGGCGATGGCCGACGCGTAGCTCGTGTTGAGAAAGAAGTTCAAGTCACCATCGCCCAGTTTTTGCTACGGGGATTTAAAACCTCTTTGCCGGGCCTGGTGACGGTGTCTCAAGTGCGAATGCCGGCGGATTTACGGACCGCGAAAGTCTATATCAGTGTTCTGGGATCAGAAGCTCAGCAAAGCGAAGCCTTGGAGCTTTTGCAGGAGAGAGCTTTTGAGATTCAAAATTTTATCGGTAAAGAATTGAAGATGCGTTACTGTCCAAAGCTGACGTTCTACACGGACCATACAACCGAGCAGGTTTTAAAGGTCGAGAAAATTCTCAGTGAATTGGAGTTGGAACGTCAAAGTAAAGGTTCCAGCGAGACGGATGACGAATAATATCCAGTTTAACGGTTTGCTGTTGGTGGACAAACCCTCAGGGGTTTCCAGTCA